>DATMSL010000229.1:0-3351 GCA_035565435.1 Dyadobacter sp.
AATAGGCCTATCATAAGCGGCGTAATGTCGGAGATAATTGCCTAGTATCCATAGCTTTTTACATTCTATCAAATTTGCCAAAAACAAAAAAGCCACAAAAATGCCTCTGCCGCTTGACAGTTACGTAGTCATCTACGTATATTTGAACTAAAATAAAAGCCGACTAAAATGAACATCTTCAACGAAGTAGGAGCCCTTGCAATATCAACTCGTTTGCAGCGTCTGAGCGATCAGTTCAGAAAGGATGGCGTGCTCATTTACCAACACAATGGCATCAGCTTCGAGCCAAAGTGGTTTCCGGTCATTTATGCGCTACATGCGAAGGAGGCGTTGGGAATTATGGAGCTTTCGGAGGAAATAGGGTATGCGCATCCTTCAACGATAAGCCTCTTGAAGGAGTTGGAAAAGGAAGGATTGGTAGAGTCATTCAAAGACCAGCGGGACGAGCGTAAACGAATGGTGCGGCTTTCGAAGAAGGCGAAGGTGCTGGTGGAACAAATGCAGCCGGTTTGGGAGAAAATCCGGAAAACAGCGGAACAGATTATCGATAATGCCAATAATCTCTTACAAGCCATGGACGAGACAGAGTATCAATTGAAAAAAGAAGGATTTTTTGAACGCTACAAGCGAATGGAAAACGAAGAAACCAATGCTGCAATCCGCATCGTGGATTATCAGCCGGAATACGCCAAGGCGTTTTACGACCTGAATTACGCATGGATTTCCGAAACCTACGAAGTGGAACCGGAAGATGAAAAAACGCTATCCGACCCGGAAACCTATTATCTCAAAGACGGCGGAGCGATCCTGATCGCTTTGTACGGAGAAGAGCCCGTAGGGACATGTGCACTGAAACGCAATGGCGATGTAGTTGAAATGAGCAAAATGACCGTTTCGAAAAGCATGCGGGGGAAGAAGATCGGCGATTTGCTGGGCAATGCGGTCATTGAGAAGGCGCGGAAGCTTGGTGCTTCGAAAGTGATCCTCTACTCGAACCGGAAAGGCTCAGCCGCGGGTATTAACTTGTATAAAAAGCTGGGTTTTGAAGAAGTGCCGCTTACAGGGCATAACTTCAAGCGGGCGGATATTAAGATGGAGCTGGAATTAGTGTAACAATCAGTTGAAAATTTTTCTAAGATCTATTTCAAGATCCGGAAAGATAGCAGATCGAAACTTTTCGGTCGCTGGTTTCAAACCAATGTAAATTCCATTTTCGTTGAGCACGTAGGCGTAAAGCGTATTGTCTGCGGGCTCAACGAGCCAATATTCTCGAACGCCATTCTCCTGATACAAATCGAATTTGTTATCCTTTTCTTTCTTTGAGTTGCCCGGAGAGAGAATCTCTACCATTAAATCAGGTGCTCCCAGGCAGCCACGCTCGTCGAGTTTTGACTCGTCGCATATTACACACAAATCCGGTTGTACGACCGTGTAAATTTTTTGATCTGTTACGAATTGACCCTTTCTAGGCAGGCGAACATCGAAAGGAGCGAAAAATGCCTGGCAATAATGGTTCTCGAAAAAGTTTCCAATTTTCAAATACAGCTTCCCCGCAATTGCCTGATGCCGGGTGTTTGGTGCTGGCGACATTTTGAAAATCTTTCCCTTAATCAACTCTAAACGCTCCTCAAATTGCCATAGCAAATAATCGGCGTAGGTGTATGTGCCGTTAAGGTCTAGTTGATCGATATCGGTGATGATTGCAGGCATAGCGTATTTGCAAATCGGCTAAAGACTTTTTTGTAAATCTACCCAAAATCCTGCCGGAAGTCAATGGAGAATGCTCTTGACAGAATGCCGAATGAGCAGCCGAAAGTTCTGATTGATCAAGTCTTCCGTTTCTTCTTCCGCGCGGACGGAAACAGCACATTATTCAATATCAGCCGATACCCCGGCGAGTTGGGGTAGAGGTTGAGGTCGGTGGGCATGCGGCGGCCGCCTCCGCCGCGGCCTTCGGGGTCATGGCCGCCATAGAAGGTCCATTGGCCGCGACCCAGCTCACCATAAATGTAGCGGTCGGAGTTGCTGCTGGTGCCCATAACGAGTGTGCTGGGTTTGATGGTGTACTTGGAGAATGCGGTGGTTTGCCCGAAAAATTCGCGGATCAGATGCTCATGGTTTTGCACGAGCATGGCGGGGATGACGTCCCATTTGGCCGAAAAATCAAAAAGAGAGAAATAAGCGTCGTTTTCGCCCCAGCCACGGTACCGGCCTGCTGCTGAATTAATGTCCGAGAAATTCATGCCGTCGTATTCGTCGAGTTGCAGTTTGAAGTTGTAGAATGCGAACGTTTTGTCAAAGTCGAGCTTGGACTGGGCGTCGGGGTCGATGCCGTCTCCGTCGAGATTATCTACAATGTCGATACCCTCAGCTGCAAGCGCAATGTCGAAAGTCTCAGCGCCGGAGCACATCGCAAACAGAAAGCCGCCGCCGGCGCAGAACTCCTTAATGGCCTTAGCTACCGCCAGCTTCATTTTCGGTACCTTCGAAAAACCGTAGCGACTGGCAATAGCCTCCTGGGCTTTAATATCCGCTTCACTGGTGCGGCGCAGGTTTTTGCCAAACTGCCCTGTAAAATCCTCATGGTGCAAATGCAGCCAGTCGTATTTGGGCAGGTCGCCTCGGAGGATTTCTTCGTCGTAGATGACTTCAAACGGAATTTCGGCGTATTTGAGTACGAGCAATACGGCATCCGTGTTTTCAAACTCGGCGGGGCTGATTTTAATAGGAGAATACACCGCAATTTTGGCCGCCTTGAATAACTTCACCACATCCATGTTCACATTCGGGTTACTGATCTCGTTCACGATCTTCGCACTGGCAGCCTCTGAAAGTACTTCATAGGAAACCGCCCTCAGTTTGCATTCATTTTCAATGGATTTGCTGTACTGAACCTTAAAGCTGCCCCCGCGGTAGTTGAGCAGCCAATCCACTTCAATATCCCCTTTCAGCAGAATATAAGCCAGACCGTACGCCTTCAAATGGTTGGTCTGTGTATTGTCCATCGGAATCAGGATCTGGTTTGCGAGGCAGATGTGCGACAGGAAAACCAACACGAGCGGTAGAATCTTTCTCAGCATGGTAAGAAAAGTTTGAAGTCCGAAGCAGCATCGTTAGGGGAGGTGTATCAAATTTAACGAAATATCCAGATTTAAGGTAGCTGGTTATGAGGTTTTTGTGGTGCCGCTGCCTATTTTTGGAACATACCTCTACTCACCTGCTTTACTCATGACGGAAACACAAATTCTGAACTACGCGCTCAACCAGTTCGCGGGGATCGATGCCGCTGCATTTGAGCTGTCGGCACCCTACTGGCAGAGAAAAACCTACGGAAAAGGGGAATTTTACAAT
>DATMSL010000230.1:0-24261 GCA_035565435.1 Dyadobacter sp.
ATGGACGATGAGACTGCCGAAGCATTCGAGATTTATTGTAAGCTAATTAACTATTGGCCGTCTAATGGGTATGAGCTGGAAGATCAACTTGATGGTTTCCGGGAAAGCTACCGCGGATTTTTTGGCGGATCGAAAGATCCAGAGCTTGAATATACTTACCAATACGTCGAAGAGACAGGGCTGCTGTCGGGTGTGCCATCCACGCTAGAAAAATACTTTGATTACGAGGCTTTTGCGAGAGATTTGTTTTTGGAAGGATACAGCGAATATGACGGTCATGTTTTCTCGGACTACTAGATAAGCGAAACACTGCATGGACGAACGTCTATGCAATGTTTCTTAATGAATTAGGGAGCGTATCTGCCACCCGTTTGCATGTTAGCTGAGCGTTATCACGGGTCTACGAATACCGCTTCTTTAACTTTCTCATGTCCCCCGAGATTTTGTTATCGACGATTTTAGCGTAAATCTGGGTCGTTCTGATGTTCGAATGGCCAAGCATTTTAGAAACGCTTTCAATGGGAACCCCGTTAGAAAGCGTGACCGTTGTTGCGAACGTGTGGCGAGCTATATGGAACGAGATGTTGCGGTCAATACCACAGACATCAGCAATTTCCTTCAAGTATGCGTTCATCTTCTGATTGCTGAGAACCGGGAGCAGCTTCCCAGTCGCAGCGCACTGTGTGTCCTTCTCATATTTTGCTATAATTTTTAGCGCTGCGGGAAGTAACAGAACGCGGGACTGCGAGTCGGTTTTTTGCCTGTTAACTATCACCCATTGCTCGCCATCCTGCCCAGTTTTGATGTCGGATTGAGACAGTTTCTGCACATCCACATATGACAAGCCGGTGTAACAGCTAAATAGAAAAATGTCTCGCACCTGTGTGAGGCGTGCTGATGGGAATTTTTTCGAACCGATGAGTTTGAGGTCCTTCTCTGTGAGCGCGGCGCGATTCACTTCCTTTTTGCGGATTTTGAAGCCAAAGAACGGATCCTTTTGCAATAGGCCCAATTTCATCAGACCAGATACGATCTTCTTGCAGTATACTAGATATCGCATCGTTGTGTTGTGACCACACTTTTTGTAAGATTTAAGCCAGAATTCGAAATCTGCGATAAATTCATAATTAAGCTTCTGTATCTCGATGTCGGCGGTGCCGTACTTCCATGAAATAAAGTCCTTCGCATGCTTATATGAAGCGGCATACCGCAGAATGGTACCCTTCGCGTAGTCTTGGCCTTTTAGGTCGATCAGTCGATTATTATGCTTTTCGAACTCCTGTAGGAACATTGTTTTTTTTTCTGACTGGCCCGTTAGCTTGGCTTTAATAGTCTCAACAGTCACTTCCTGTTCAGCGGCGATCAGTTGCCGATGAATTTCATACACTTTGGACTGAAGCGTGTCCAAATAGGCATTAAGTAGACGTGTATCCTCTTTAGTGCCGCTTTTGCGACCTGCTGCCGAATTCCACTTTTCGGGTTCGCAAGTTCTCTTTGTAGCCAATTCGATGCGATGACCGCTGGCCGTGATCCGAAGGTAAATGGGAAGATCTCCCGAAACATAATTGCTCCTTCTTTTCAGGTAAAAGAGCACAGAAAAACTGTTTGTGAACATAGCAATCTGGTTTTAATGAATAGTAAAACTAGGATTGCGACAGTCAGAAAATCAAGATGTTTAATGCTTGAACATGCTGAAATCAAGTGAGTTATAGGTATTCTGGTGAGCACTTTTCTATCAAAAATGCTGCTCACCAGATGCTCACCAGAATTTTGGCAAAACATGCATATTTTGGCATTTTCGAGCAAAGAAAAAAGCCTGCAAATCGTTGATTTACAGGCTTTTGGTGTCTTTTGTTATTGAACTAAGTGGTCTCGTAGGGATTCGAACCCCAAACCTTCTGATCCGTAGTCAGATGCTCTATCCAATTGAGCTACGAAACCGTTTCCGAATCGGACTGCAAATGTAGGGGATGAATTTTGCAGACGCAAATTCTGACAGATAAATTTAGAAAAAAATTTCCAGATTCAAGCTAATTACCCTGAAAATCAGGCTTTCTTTTTTGTAGAAAAGCGGATATTCCTTCGTGCACATCCTGCGTACCAAATAGCATTTCCTGGCTTTCGCGCTCGTTTTCCAGCATTTGCGGAAGGCTCGAGTGCATCGATTGGTTAAATGCATGCTTCATCGCGCCGATAGCGCGGGTTGGCGCGTGGCGGTAATGGGTTACGAGCTTTTCGGTTTCTTCATCGAGGGATTCCCGGGCGACGGTATGGGTGATCAGGCCTATTTGCCGGGCTTCGGCAGCGGGAATGCGGCGGCCGGTAGAGGCCAGTTCGAAGCTGCGGGCCAGGCCGATCAGCCTGGGTAGGAAAAACGTTGCTCCGGCGTCGGGCATTAGACCTATTTGTACGAACAGCAGGCTCAGGTATGTGTCATCGGCGGCTATGATTACGTCACAGACCAGTGCGAGCGAGCATCCGGCGCCTACGGCGAGGCCGTTCATACGGCATATCACGGGTTTGGGAATGTCACGGATGGCGGTAATCATCGGCTCGTAATATTCTTTCAGGATCTCCCCCGCGCCTTTGCCGGATACGGTGGCCTCTTTCAGGTCGGCGCCAGAGCAGAAGGCCTTGTCGCCGGTAGCGGTGAGGAGCACGACGCGGACGGAATCATCGTCGGCCGCCGTTTGGATGGCGCTGGTGATTTCGGCGATAAGTGCCGGGCTTAGCGCGTGGAAGACATCCGGGCGATTGAGCGTAATGCGGGCGACACCGTCGCCGTTCTCGAAAATGAGGTTTTGATACATGCCATGAAGTGTTTTCTATCAAAAGTAGAAATACACGGTGGCGCTACTGACGAGCAGTCCGCAAAATACGCCGGCAGCGATCTGCAGGGGCGTGTGGGCATTCAGTTGCAGTCGCGCGCTCATAAGCCAGCCACCGATGAGTATGGTGAACAGCAAAGGCAGCAGCAGTGCACTTTCGTCGAAACGGATCATCAGCCCCGACAGCATACCAATGGCTCCACCGATACCGGTGGCGTGGGCGCTGATTTTCCAGAAATAGCTCACCATGGCCACGACGATGAGCGAAAGCGTCACGCTCGCCAGAATGACGGAAATCTGAGGTGCAATCTCGCCGATCGGTTGCAGCTGCCATCCGAACAGGTAAGTGGCTAGCCCGTAAATGATCACGCAGGCAAGGTAGGGAATGCGGCGCTCAGCGGCATCTTCCACGTACAGCGAGGTAATCATGCCCATCTTTTTGAAATAAAACATCATGATTGCCGGCGCAATGAAGGTATTCAGCCAAAGCAACAGCAGCAGGCTTCCCAGCGCGGGCAGCTCGAACGCGCTCACGCCTACGAGGTCGGGCACCAGGAAAAACAGCAATGCAAACAAGTATGTGGTGAGTATCAGCGGGTGGAAAACCACCGATAATATCATGGCAAGTCGGTTATTCAAGGCAATTGGGTCTTTAATCAGGTTGATGCGGGTAAAATTACGTTGAAAACCAGACTGTACAATCATTGGGTTCCACAGAAAAGTAAGTTACAGCGCCACAATAGGTTTTCGGGGCCGAATTTGTAATTTTGCGCCTCATTCGTAAAAAACCGGGCATTTCCCGGCTGACATTTT
Source organism: Dyadobacter sp. (assembly GCA_035565435.1). Classification (GTDB taxonomy): domain Bacteria; phylum Bacteroidota; class Bacteroidia; order Cytophagales; family Spirosomataceae; genus Dyadobacter. Next base: position 3,642 of record DATMSL010000230.1, read on the forward strand.
AAAGATTGAATTGAACAAAATGGGACCGTTGCAAATCAAAGACATTTTACAAACTGCGCCTGAAAACCAATCGGTTGTCGTAAAGGGCTGGGTAAGAACAAAAAGAGAAAGCAAAAACGCGATTTTCATCGCGTTGAATGACGGGTCGACCATCAATAATATCCAGGCAGTGGCTGAGCCCGGTCAGTTTTCTGCCGAACTGCTCCTGACAGTAACCACCGGGTCGTGCCTTAAAGTAACCGGCCAGCTGATCGCATCTCAGGGTGCGGGACAGACGGTGGAGGTAAAAATCTCCGACATCGAGGTGTACGGGACGGCTGATCCCGAGGAGTATCCATTGCAGCCTAAAAAGCATTCACTGGAATTCCTGCGTGAGATCGCCCACCTGCGCCCGCGTACGAACACCTTCAGCGCGATCCTCCGCATCCGCCACGCATTGGCGTTCGCGGTGCACCAGTATTTCAATGATAAGGGCTTTTTCTACCTGCATACGCCCGTGATCACGGCTTCGGATGCCGAAGGTGCGGGCGAAATGTTCCGTGTGACGACGCTGGACCTGAACAACCTGCCGCGCACGGAAGAAGGGGCGATCAATTTTAAGGAAGACTTTTTCGGTCGTGAGGCTAACCTGACCGTTTCCGGCCAGTTGGAAGGCGAGCTGGGCGCGATGGCGCTTTCGAAGATCTATACTTTCGGGCCGACATTCCGTGCAGAAAACTCCAACACTACCCGCCACCTCGCGGAATTCTGGATGATAGAGCCGGAAATGGCGTTTTTCGAGCTGAAAGACAATATGGATCTGGCGGAGGATTTCGTCAAAAAAGTGATCACTTATGCATTGATCAACTGCAAGGATGATTTGAATTTCCTCCAAAACCGGCTGACGGAAGAAGAAAAGAGCAAGCCGCAGAACGAGCGATCGCTCCCATTGCTCGAAAAACTCGCATTTGTGGTGGATAACCCGTTCGAAAGGTTGACTTATACCGAAGCGATCGAGATTTTGTTGAAATCGAAGCCGCAAAAAGAGGGCAAATTCCAGTTCCCGGTAACCGGCTGGGGCATCGACTTGTCGAGCGAACACGAGCGTTATCTGGTGGAGAAGCATTTCAAAAAACCGGTAATTTTGACCAACTATCCGCGCGAGATCAAATCCTTCTACATGAAACTCGATGAGGATGGCAAAACCGTTCGCGCGATGGACGTGTTGTTCCCCGGCATCGGTGAGATCATCGGCGGTAGCCAACGCGAAGAAAGTTACGAGAAGCTGCTCGGCCGCGTGAAGGAGATCGGTATCGACCCCGAAAACCTCTGGTGGTACCTCGAAACCCGCAAATTCGGTACCGCACCGCATTCAGGCTTCGGATTGGGCTTCGAGCGTCTCGTGCAGTTCGTAACCGGCATGGGTAACATCCGCGACGTGATCCCATTCCCACGTTACCCTAAGAGCGCAGAATTTTAATTATTCTACAAGCTGTTACCTTTTTCATGGCTTTACGTAAAAAGTAAAGCAGTCAGTGTAAGTTTTACTTTAAACAACACGCACATGAAAAGGAACATACCATTCTTTGAGAGTAGTATTGTGGCCATGGCCGCAATACTGCTTTTTGTTTTGAATGCAAATGCGCAGGAGCCGTTCCACGTCAAATGGACGATGGATTACACGCAGGCAGGGATTTCGGACCACGCCAATTTCACCCCTTCGGGCGCCCTTCTGGCCGGCGGCGCCAACACATTTACACTACCCACGGTTTACAGCGGAGGCGGCGGTGCTGTCGTGGTCGGTTACATTATCAGGCCGTGGCCAATCGCTTTTTCAGCCGCGCGGTACATGGAGTTTACTTTTACCGCCAACTCATTTAAATACAACATTACCTCCATCGGCTTCCGTCTCCGCCGTTCGAACAACGGGCCCAATAGCATCAAAGTCCGGACGAGTATGGATGGATTTGCCTCTGATCTGAATGCTTTCGTGATCAGCAACAATGGAACATTCAATACCTACAACATCCCGGTTAGCTATAATAACCTTTCGGGCAACACCTTCACGCTCCGTATTTATGCTTACAATTCGATCGACATTTACGGGACATTGTGGTTTGACGAAATCTCGGTAAATGGAGATGTGTTAGCCATTATCCTACCGGTTGATATCACGTATTTCAAAGGCCATTCGGAAAGCGGACAGACTGCATTGGAATGGGAAACCGCCTGGGAAAAGCATAGCAGCGAATTCGTGATCGAGCGAAGCGGTGATATGAAAGACTTCACCGGAATTGGAACAGTAGCAGCATCCGGCAAAACCACCGGGCGAACTTGCTACGCATTCTTGGACATCCATCCACCAGCGGGAATCAGCTATTACCGGTTAAAACTGGTAGATCAGGACGGACGGTTCACCACCTGCAAACCGATTGCCATTTTGAACCCCGAATTATCGGCCGAGATCCGGATCGTGCCCAACCCCTCCACGTCCCAAACCATCAGCCTGACGGCTCCCGACAGCCGCGACGCGCTGCTGGCCCTGCACACATCCTGGGGAATGCGCATCCCGTTCCGGCGTGAAGACGACGCCCGCGGGTACATTCATATTACCCCTATACATGCGCTCGTTTCTGGCATTTATTTTGTTACATATCAAAAGAATGGTCGAAAAGAACATTTGAAAGTGTTGGTTCCGTAAGGCATTCTGCGCTTAATTTGTAAGAGTAAAGTATAGAAAATGCTTCCGATCCGTCGTTAGCATAGCAACGTTCCGATTATTAAAGGCCAAAAGCCTATGTTGAAAAAAGTGCAGCCGAAAGTGTGGTGGATGGCAATTGCCGTCCTGGTTATTTTGTTGATCTCCTGGGGGTTAGTCAGAAAAAACAAAGCTGATTCCCCGGACGTGGCCGTGTCTGGCAAATCTGTCAAAAACCTCGACCCCGTGCGGGTAACGAACCCTGACGCCGAAACGGCGGAGAAAATCGCGAAGATCGAGGATATTTTCAGGCGCAAGCGGAATGCGGGCTTCAACGGCAATGTGCTCATTGTTCAGAAAGGCAAAATACTTTACCAAAATTCCTTTGGTTTCGCGCACATGAAGGCGAAAGACACGCTCACCGCCGACTCGCGTTTCCAGCTGGCGTCACTTTCAAAGCCATTTACAGCGGTAGCGGTTTTGAAGCTGGTCCAGGAAGGCCGCGTGGCGCTCGACGATTCGGTGCAGCGCTTTTTCCCCGATTTCCCCTACCACGGCGTGAAGGTCGATATGCTGCTGAGCCACCGCAGCGGGTTGCCCAATTACATTTACTCGTTCAACGACAGCGTCCGCCACGGCCGGAAATATCCTGATAACCTCGATATCATGGATTGGTATGCCAAAGTAATTCCTACCCCAACGCCTTACAACCGCCCGGGCCGCTCGTTCAACTATTGCAATACCAACTACTGCGTCCTTGCCGCGATCGTCGAAAAGGTGACGGGAGACTCATTCGGAAAATACCTGAATAGCCAGATTTTCACCCCGCTGGGTATGCAGAATACCTACCTGGTAACCGACACGACCATTGCCGCCACGAAAAACCGGACCGACGGTCACCAGTATGGGCGCAGATTGGAAAAGGATTATTACGATGAAGTCGTCGGCGACAAGGGCCTCTATTCGACCGCACTCGACATTTACCGTTTCTACAACGGCCTTACCAAAGGCCTGATCCTCGAAAAGAAGATGCTCAACGAGGCATTCACGCCCCGCAGCTTCGAGCGCGACGGTATCCGCAATTACGGTTACGGTTTCCGTATGCACATTAAGGAGGACCACACACCCCGGTTTATTTACCACGGCGGCTGGTGGAAGGGTTACAACACCATGCTATGGGTGTGCCCGGAAGACGACGCGGTGATCATAGTCCTCGGCAATACGTATAACCGCTCCACGTACGACCTGCGCGAACTGCTGGAAGTTGTCCACGGTTCGGTGAAGATCGACGATATTGAGAAAGACATCTAGTATTGTTTGAATTCGGCCACGAATTCAGGATATTTGCCGAAATTAAACGCATTCCCGCACTTATGCCCGACACCGCATTCCACTTACCTGCTTATTTGCTGTTGGGCTTGCCGTTTTCGTGCTTTTTGTTGCTGTGGATTGGTGGAAAAAGTCTAAATAAATTCGCAGGCTGGATCGGTGTAGTGGTTACTGCGACAGGACTATTCATCAGCTTGACCTCCGCCGATCCGGGAGCCGACCATTACATTCGATTTCACTGGCTCACCATCGGCAGCCATTCTATTGATCTTTCCTTCCGTTTCGATAAGCTGTCGGCGATGATGCTCGTCATCGTACACTTCGTGGCATTGCTCGTGCAGCTGTTTTCAACTGCCTATATGCACGACGACCGGGATGTGAACCGCTATTTTGCATTCATTCAGCTCTTCCTTTTTTCGATGCTCGGCATTGTGCTCTCCGGCAGTTTGCTGGTCATGTACATTTTCTGGGAGCTGGTCGGGCTGTCGTCTTACCTGCTGATTGGTTTTTGGTATACTAAAAAAAGGCCTGTGTGGGCAGCGCAGAAGGCATTTGTGCTCAACCGCATTGGTGACGCCGCCTTTCTGACGGGTATTCTAATGCTCTTCTACTATATCGGTTCTACGGACTTTGAAGTGCTTTCGCTTGAAATCGGGATCATTCATCCCGGCATTCTCACAGCCATTGGCATTTGCCTTTTCGGTGGTTGTGTAGGTAAATCAGCCCAGTTCCCACTTTCAGGCTGGTTACCCGATGCGATGGAAGGCCCTACCCCCGTTTCAGCTTTGATCCACGCGGCAACGATGGTCGCGGCAGGGATTTTTTTATTGGCAAGAATATCCTTTTTGCTCACAGTTGATGCACGATTAGTGATCCTCATCATAGGAGCCATTACCATGGTTACCGGCGCTGTAAAAGCACTAAGAGGCTGGGATATCAAGAAAGTCCTTGCCTATTCGACCATGTCGCAGCTCGGATTGATGGTCATGGCCGTAGGTTTTGGAAGCTGGCAGACGGCATTGTTCCATTTGGCCACGCATGCATTCTTTAAAGCAGGCTTGTTTCTTTCGGCCGGTTCGGTGATCCACGCGGTAACGCCGGGCAATGAGTTGCCTGGTTATGATCCGCAGGATATGCGCACCATGGGCGGCTTGCGCAAAGCATTGCCTATCACATTCATTTGCTACCTCATCTGCGCGGCTGCTTTGGCAGGGTTACCGTTCTTTTCCGGATTCCTTTCCAAGGATGCCATTATCACAGAAGGTTTCCTCTGGGCTTCGGAGTTTGGCGCGTTGGGCTACTTATTCCCTGTGCTGGTGATCGCATCGGCCGGGTTAACGGCATTTTACATGACGCGTCAGGTTTGGCTGGTATTTTTTGGAGAAAAGCGGTTCCCCGCGAGCGTACACCCGCACGAGTCGCCCGTGGCAATGTGGCTGCCGATGGCATTGCTTTCCGCATTATCACTGTTTTTCTGGTTTTCCATTAACCCATTCAATGCCGGGGGCTGGTTCCTGCATTGGATCGGGAAAGAGCATGGCGAACATCTGATATGGGTACCGTTCACGGCGAGTGCCGTAACATTCCTCTCGATCTTCCTGGCATATCGTGAAACGAGCGCGGATAATCCATTCAAAGTAAACGACCCGATACCGGCTGGCGAGCCCGCTCAGAGCCCCTGGAACTGGCTGCGCGGCTATTCCAATGAACAATATTTCCTCATTCCCTTCGAATTTATCGCCAAGTACCTCAAAGCCTTCGAAAAAAATATTGTCGACGCGCTCGTCGATCTGGTTGCCAGGGGTAGCCTGGTGTTCGGGCACTTCGTCGCCTGGGTCGACAGGATGTTTGTCGATGGTGCGGTACACCTGACCGTTTTCTCGATCCGTTCCGCCGGCCAGGCTGCACGAAACGTGCAAAGCGGCCGGATACAGTCGTACTACATCGTGGCGGTAATGGGTGTCTTTTTATTGATATTGTGGCTGGTTGCGATATAATGCAGCCCGGCCGGTTAAATTAATGCTTGATGATTGATCATATACTCACCTTCTTAATTGCCATCCCATTACTGGGCGCTGCTGCCGTCGCATTCTGGCCGGTCGACAGTCAGCATAATTTCCGGCTCATCGCGCTGGTTGCATTGTTGTTGGAAGTAGTGGTTGTTGGGGTATCGTATTTGTCATTTAATAGTCAGGAGGCTGCGCTGCAACTTTCGGAAGTGCGCGAATGGATCACACTGCCGATCGGCTCGCTGGGTGTTGTTTCGATCGATTATGCATTGGCTGTGGACGGTATCAGCTTTCCGCTGGTGCTGCTGGCGGTGGTGGTATTGCTGGTGGGTGTTATCAGCTCGTGGAATGTCAATCACAAATCGAGAGCATATTTTGGCCTGTACCTGCTGCTCAGCGGGAGCGTCATGGGCTGTTTTCTCGCGCAGGATTTCTTCCTGTTCTATTTATTCTTCGAATTCATGCTTTTGCCGATGTACTTCCTCATCGGCCTCTGGGGCGGGCCGCGGCGTGAGTATGCGGCATTGAAATTCTTTATTTACACATTCCTGGGCTCATTGCTGATCCTGATCGTCATGATCGGCCTCTACCTTTCGGTAATCGATCCGATAGAAACCGCACGTGCCGTTGGACTCCTCGGCCCCGAAGACGCGGTCCATCCCGACATGATCCCGCAGATCCAGCAATGGCTTTTTGACGGTAAAATCGCTCCGGAGCAACTGATCCACACATTTCGTTTCACCTACCTGGCCGACCCTGGCAATTATATTCCGGGCTCGATCCTGAGCGCTGCATCGGAGTTTTTCATTGCCGATATACCGGTACGTTTGCTTGCATTCTGGTTCCTGTTCATCGGTTTCGCGGTGAAACTGCCCGTCGTGCCTGTGCATACGTGGCTGCCCGACGCGCACGTGGAAGCGCCTACGCCCATATCCGTCGTGCTCGCAGGAATTTTGCTGAAAATAGGTGGTTACGGTTTTATCCGCATCGTCGACGGCTTCTTCCCCGCCGAGGCATTGTACAGCGCCATTCCATTGGCCATTTTGGGTATGATCTCGATCGTTTACGGCGGTTTCAATGCATTGGGTCAAAACGATCTGAAAAAAATGATCGCCTACTCGTCGGTCTCACACATGGGCTTCGTACTGCTCGGGATCGCTGCATTCACGCCTGAAGGCTTCAATGGCGCCATTTACCAAATGGTTAGCCACGGTATATTGTCGGCAATGCTCTTCTTGCTCACCGGCGTACTCTACGACCGCACGCATGATCGTCGTATCGACCATTACCGCGGCCTGATTACCGTGATGCCGCAATACACCGTCGTCACCGGCATTGCATTCTTCGCTTCGCTTGGCCTGCCGGGCTTCTCGGGTTTTGTGGGTGAATTGTTCACGCTGATGGGTGCATTCCAGTCCGATGCGCTGCCTGTATGGATTCCCGCATTATCCACATTAGGTATCGTCCTCGCCGCAGGCTACTTCCTCTGGACCTACCAGCGCATGTTTTTCAGTTCGTTCTGGTATAAGAACGCCACCACACAAGTCCTGACCGACCTTACGCGCCGGGAAAAGTTCATGCTCATACCGCTGGTGATCCTGACGATCCTCGTCGGTATTCTGCCGGGGTTGCTATTCGATTTGTCCGGGCCGACGGTTGAGGCGTGGTTGGAAGGGTTGAAGTGATGGGGGGCAGGTGTGGTCGGGGATTGTCAAGAGTTGTCAGGAATGGTCAGATGTGGTCAGTGGATTATCATTAAGTAACTGGCATTCCTAATATTCAAGGATTCAAATCCAAAAATATTATGATTATTTTGGATTTGAATCCCAAATTATTATGATTTGACTATCGCGGACGCGCTACCTTCCAAACAACTGATCAAAACTAAACCGCCCCTTTTTCGACAATGCTTCCAGCGTCTGCTGCTGCTCGGGGGTTAGTACCTCGATGACTTCAATGCGCTTCTCTTCGGCCAGGCGTTTACGGTCGCTGCGCTTGTTATCGCCCCGACGTTTCATTTTCCTTTCCATTCTCGCATAACGGCGGTCGATCTTTTTGAGTTGTTTCTGCTGCCGCTTCGTAAGTTGAAGCTGGTCGGCATACTTGTCCATGTTCTTTTCCAGCCGCCGGTTGTTAAGCTTGCTATTGGTGGCGGGTTCGTCGCTCTGAAAATCGTCATTACGTCGCACGTCGCTGCGGCGACCGTCGCCCCGACGGCTCTGTGCGAATGATGTGGAATTGGCAAAGCCGCCAAACAGCAGGCCGAGGGCGAAGATCAGCGTCAGGATTCTTTTCATGGGGTGATAATGGGTTAAAAATTCGATGCTTATAACGGTGGTGGTGTCGACCATCATATATTACCCCCGTTTTTCATTATCAGCGAGACTTATAGGGTTATTCAAATAAATATAGTTTTTGCAGGAAGCACGGATGGTATTTTTTGCAATCTTTACAGTAGTTGCTATTGGTTTTATTTCAAACTCCATTCTATTTTCCAAATTTTATTTCCCTACACCCTGTTTTATCAGATGAAAGATAGTGCTCCTTCACAAAGGTTATTGTCCCTCGATACGTTGCGTGGTTTTGATATGTTCTGGATTTCGGGTGGCGAAGAGATTTTCCATGTGCTCGCCAAAGCGACCGGCTGGTCGTGGGCGATATTCCTGGCTCACCAGTTTACCCACCCCGATTGGAACGGTTTCCGGGCTTACGACCTTATTTTTCCCACATTCCTCTTCATGGCTGGTGTTTCGACGCCTTTCTCGCTCGGGAGCCGCCTCGAAAAAGGAGTACCGCCATCGCAACTGATCCGTAAGGTGATCCAGCGCGGCATTGTCCTCGTGATTTTAGGGATCATTTATAACAACGGACTTTTTGAAACGGAATGGTCGCAGATGCGTTACCCGAGCGTACTCGCGCGCATCGGGCTCGCGGGCATGTTCGCGCAGATCATCTACCTCTATTTCGGCTACCGCGCACGCTGGATCTGGTTCGGCGGGCTGCTGATCGGCTATTACCTGTTCATGATGTTCTATCCCGTACCGGGCTGCGGTGCCGGTATGCTGACGATCGATTGCAACCCGGCCAGCTATATCGACAAAATGCTGATCCCCGGGCGTCTACACCTCACGATTCACGATCCTGAAGGGCTCGTCTCGACGATCCCCGCCATTGCAACCGGACTGATGGGTATCTTCGCCGGTGAGTTGCTGCGGACTAGCGGTGAAGTCATTTCGCAGAAAAGCAAAGTCACCTACCTGGTTTTTGCGGGAATCGTCAGCCTGCTGTTGTGCCTCGTTTGGGACTACTTTTTTCCTATAAACAAAAACCTCTGGACCAGCTCGTTCGTGCTCTGCGCAGGCGGGTTCAGCACGTTGCTGCTGGCGTTGTTCTACTGGATCGTCGACATACTCAATTACCGTAAATGGACGCTGTTTTTCGTGGTGATAGGCATGAATTCGATTGTGATTTACATGGTCGGCCGGTTCATCGACTTCGGTTATACGGCCCGTGCATTGTTCGGCGGCCTGCTCAGCTATTTCCCGCATTCGGTGGAAATGGTGGGTGAAGTAATTGCATTTATCGCGGTACAATGGGCTTTTATGTATTTACTTTACAGGAATAAGTTGTTCCTGAAAGTCTGACGGAAGTCATGAATGGTCAGGTGTGGTCATGAATAGTCATTGGGTCATGGATGGTCAGGTGTAGTCATGAATAGTCATTGGGTCAGGTCTGGTCAGGTGTAGTCATGAGTAGTCATGAGTAGTCAGGAATAGCCCATTATGTCAGAATAAAAGAAACAACACATGACCATACATGACAATTCCTGACTTCTTTATTCAGTCATTCACTCATTCACACATTCAAAATTAACAAATGATCGAAGTCACCAATCTGACGAAGGTTTACGGAACGCAGCGCGCGGTTGATGAGATTTCATTTACCCTTCAAAAAGGTGAAATCGTAGGTTTTCTGGGTCCGAACGGAGCGGGGAAATCGACTACGATGAAAATTCTGACGGGTTACCTCAAACCTACCGAAGGCGTAGCCAAAGTTTCGGATTTCGATGTGATACAGCAGCCCATGCCCGCGCGCAGAGCCATTGGCTACCTGCCCGAGCATAATCCGCTTTACCTGGACATGTACGTGACCGAATTCCTGCTTTTTTCAGGAAAACTGTACGGAATGCATGGTGCCGCATTGAATGCCCGGGTTGATGAAGTGATCGCGATGTGCGGGCTGGAACCGGAGCGCCGAAAGAAAATCGGGCAGCTTTCGAAAGGCTACCGGCAACGTGTCGGACTGGCGCAATCATTCTTGCACAATCCGGATGTGCTCATCCTCGATGAACCTACGACGGGCCTCGATCCCAACCAGATCCAGGAAATCCGCGAGGTGATCCGCACGGCCGGCAAGGATAAAACGGTGCTTTTCTCCACGCACATTATGCAGGAAGTGGAAGCATTGTGCGACCGGGTAATCATCATCAACAAAGGAAAAGTAGTAAGCGACAGCTCATTGCAGGCACTGCGTGAAACGGGCGGTTCACTGGAAGATATTTTCAAGAAGCTCACGCAGCAAGCTTGATGTACCGACAGTAATTACCAAGACGATATTCACCCAGGCAAATATTAGAATTGCATTAAAACGATATTTTTCAGGATTCAAAGCGCCGGAAAATTGTTATTATTGTAACTTTTGATAATCAGTTGTTGAAGTTGTAAAACCTAACATTACCTCGTTAAGTCAGTGTTTTCAGGTATGAAAAATTGGTGGTTCGGCCGGTTTCGTGTTGTAGTGATTGTAGTGGCGCTGGTAATGCTTACCTCCATGGCATCTGTCGCGTGGAAAATGATGACGGTCAGAACGGTGGCTGTCAGTCGTGCACCTGTTGCGGCTCCCGAACCAAAGCACAAAGCCACTCAGAAGCATCGCGACCCGATTATTGTCCTACCCGAAAACCAATGGGTAGACAGCACCCTCCAATCCCTGAGCATTGAGCAGAAGATCGGCCAGCTTTTCATGGTGGCGACATTCTCGAACCGCGACGAATCCCATTACAAATACATTGATAAGCTGATCAACGACTACCAGATCGGCGGCCTGATATTCTTCCAGGGCGGTCCGGTGGGCCAGGCGCAGCTTACCAACCGTTACCAATCGCACTCTAATATCCCGCTTTTCATCGGTATCGACGGCGAATGGGGCCTCGGTATGCGCCTCGACAGCACGATTTCCTTCCCGAAACAAATGGTACTCGGCTCGATCCAGGACGATCAGCTGATTTACCGCATGGGCGACGATATTGCCCGCCAATGCAAACGCCTCGGCATTCAGATCAACTTCGCGCCGGTTTCGGATGTGAACAGCAATGCGGCCAATCCGGTGATCGGTATACGTTCGTTCGGCGAGGACAAGGAGAACGTAGCCCGGAAGTCGATTGCGTACATGAAGGGCTTGCAGCACAACCGCATTATCGCCACCGCCAAGCATTTCCCCGGCCACGGCGACACGGATGCGGATTCGCATTTCACATTGCCGGTGCTGACGCATTCTTTGGAACAACTCAACAACACAGACCTGTACCCCTACCGCGAGATGATCGCGGATAGCCTCATGGGCGTCCTGAATGCCCATTTGTACATTCCTGCATTAGATAACACGCCCAACCAGGCCAGCTCACTTTCGGATAAGGTCGTTAATGGCCTCCTGCGCAAAGACCTCGGCTTCCGTGGGCTGGTATTTACAGATGCCATGAACATGCGCGGCGTGCTGAAAAACGGGAAAGCCGCGGACGTAAACCTTAAAGCGTTGGTAGCCGGCAACGACGTGCTGCTTTACCCCGAAAGCATTGCGGAGACAGTGGCGCGCATCAAGGACGCCATTAATACGAAACAGATCAGCGAAAAGATCATCGACGATAAGGTCAAACGCATTTTGCAGGCCAAATACTGGGCCGGACTGAACAAATATCAGCCTATTGACACTAACAACCTTTATTCAGACCTGAATGGCGAGAAGAGCAAGGAGCTGTACCGCGAATTGTGCGAGGCTTCGGTGACAGTCGTGAAAAACGACAATAACCTGCTGCCGATCGGCTCGGTAATAGACAACAATATGGCGTCGGTAAGCATTGGGGAAGGCAGCAGCGCGGCATTCCAGAAAATGCTTTCGACTTACAAGCCGATGCGGAACTACTCGTTTTACGACGGTCCGTCATCGCAGGAGCAGATCAACGAAATGCTGGGGTATCTGGAACCTTACAATACGATTATCGTCGACATTCATGGCATCAGCTCCAAGCCGGGCCGGAATTATGGTGTTACCACGGGCATGGTCGATTTTGTAAACCAGCTCAAACAGCAGAACAAGAAAGTCATTCTTTGCCTCTTCGGCACGCCTTACGCCATTCAGTATTTCCCTGCCACCGACGTGCTGATCTGTGCGAATCAGGACGGCAAGGATCAACAGGAGATCGTACCGCAGATTATTTTCGGCGCATTGAGCTCGAAAGGGCGCCTTCCTGTGTCGGTATTGGCCTATAAAACGGGCACCGGCGTGAATATCACATCTATCAACCGCATTGCATTCGGTACACCTGAAAGCGTGGGTATCGACGGTATTTCTCTTAAAAGAATTGATGATATAGCTGCCGCAGCGGTGAATGACCATGTTTTTCCCGGCTGCGAGATACTTGTAGCCAGACAGGGTAAGATCATTTATGAGAAACAATTCGGCGGGCTAAGCTACCGTACCAACGAACGCGTTACGCCCGAAACGATTTATGACCTGGCTTCGCTCACGAAGGTTTCGGCCACATTGCAGGCTGTCATGCTGCTCTACGACCGGAAGCAGATCAGCCTGGATGAAAAGGCATCCAAATACCTCCCGGAGCTGGCGGGCACTTCCAAACAGAACTTTACCGTCCGTGACCTGCTCCTGCACCGTTCCGGCCTGATCTCTTTCTACCCATCGCTTTGGGACAGGACTAAAACCAGTGCCGGAGGACTTCTTCCTGAATATTACAGTTCGAAACAGGACACCGCTTACTATCTGCAAGTCGCTCCAAAGCTGTTTGCCAAAGGCGCATTGCGCGATTCTGTGTGGAAATGGGTCGTGGAATCACCCATGAATAACCGCCGCGACCGGGCTGGTAATTATGGTTATTTGTACAGCGACCTCGGCTTTTTGACGCTGCAAAAAATCGTAGAAAGAATAACGGGGCAACCGCTGGATATTTTTGTGGCTGCCAATATCTACGAGCCGCTCGGATTGCCCTACCTGGGCTTCAATCCATTGCGCCGCTTTCCTGAAAAACAGATTGCGCCTACCGAACAGGATTACCGCTTCCGCGGGCAATTGCTGCAAGGAACCGTGCACGATCAGATGGCCGCGATTGTGGGAGGCGTTTCAGGCCATGCCGGACTATTCGGTACTGCCCGCGACCTCGCCGTTTTACTTCAAATGAACCTCTGGAAGGGCAATTATGCCGGAAAACGCTATTACGAACAGGCTACCGTGCCGTTCTTCTCGCGTATGTATGACGAATCGCACCACCGGGGGCTGGGCTGGGACAAGGCCCCGGCCGATGGCAACAGTTCCTATGTTTCGCCGCAAGCCTCGGTCAACTCATTCGGCCACACAGGCTTCACAGGTACCATGGTGTGGGTGGATCCGGAGGAGGACCTCGTGTTTATATTTCTTTCCAACCGCGTCAATCCCGATGCCGAAAACACGGCGATCACGACCCAGCGTACGCGCCGAAAAATCCAGGACGTCGTGTATAGTTCATTGATTCAACGGAAAAGCCAGCTTCCTTAAATCACCTTCAGCGTATTTGAAAAATATCTCTAACTTTACCAGTCAAAAGGTTAGCGGAAAGATATTAAGACAGATACATGAAAAAAACATTTATTAAAGAGAGTTTCCTTACCATTTTCGCCACGCTATTCTGCCTGGCAGCTTCATTCGGACAAACGACGATTACCACGGGGACTATCACCCCATCGCCTGCCTGCGTTGGAGGAAACATTTCTGTCCCTTACACAACTACAGGCACAGTGGCTCCAGCGGTTGTTTTTGTTGCTCAATTATCCGATGCGGCAGGAGTATTCAGTGCTACTCCGAAAGAAATAGGCACTTCCACCACTTCTCCTATTCAAGCAACTATCCCCGCTGACGCTACGGCCGGGGGGGGGTATAAAATTCGGGTAGTTTCGAAACTGGCCGCTGTAATCCAGATTACCGGTTCCCAAAGCGAAGCCATTACAATCGCCACTACGCCACCAGCGCCCACAGTTGTGACGCCCGTCAACTACGTACAGGGCAACACCGCTGTTGCATTAACCGCAACTCCTAACACCAACCTGCTTTGGTACACTGCGGCAAGCGGCGGGACTGGGGCGACAACTATCACACCTTCCACGGGCACGCCCGGAACCACGAGTTATTGGGTATCACAAAAACCTGGTGCATGCGAAAGCCCACGCGCGAAGGTGGATGTGGTGGTTACCGCATGTACTCCTCCTGCAAAACCGACCGTTACAACCCCTGTGTCGTATACAGTAAATGATAAGGCGAACCCGTTGGTGGCCACACCCTCCGGCGGTGGTACAATCAACTGGTACGGAACAAATGCCACCGGGGGGACAGCGTCGTCCACAGCACCCACCCCTGACACAAAAACGGCAGGGACTACATCCTACTACGTTTCCCAAACCGTTGGCACTTGCGAAAGCGAACGCGCTAAAATTGATGTCGTTGTTACAGCGTGTACGCCTTCGGCGAAGCCAGGTGTTGCCGACGTAGAATTCTGTCTCAATGGCCCTACTACGACGTTAACTGCGACCGGCACGAAGCTGAAATGGTATGATAGTGAAGGAACGGCGCTTCCGGGAGCGCCTAAACCAGCGAATTCTCCGGCAGGTGTCACAAGTTATTTTGTTACTCAAACGGTGTCTCCCGGCTGCGAAAGCCCGAAGGCGGAGATTAAAGTAACCATTCGTGAAACGCCTCCTCCAACTGCTACCTCGCCGGTTGAATACTGCTTGAATGAAACAGCCACACCTCTGACTGCCACCGGTTCCGGCCTTAAATGGTATATGTCACCCAATGGCGGTACCGCATTAAAAGACACTCCAACGCCTGTCACCACAGCCGCAGGAACAACACGATACTATGTTTCGCAGACAGTGAACGGATGCGAAAGCGTACAAAGAAAAGAAGTGGCCGTTATCGTGAAGAATTTTTCAACGGCTCCTACCGTAACGGCAACCGTAAACCTTTGCCAGAACTCATCGCCAGCTGCTTTAACTGCCACCGGTACCGGCCTGAAATGGTACACCAACGCAAACGGAGGCACTGCATTGGCCGCCGCTCCTGTACCGGTTACTACTACCGTAGGAACGACCAGCTACTATGTCAGCCAGACCTCCGCTGGATTGTGCGAAGGTCCAAGAGCTAAGATCGATGTGGTCATTAAAGATACTCCTGCGGCACCTGCCGTTACACCGCTTGACTATTGCGTTGGAGAGAAGCCTCTTCCGCTGACTCCTTCGGGCGCCGTTTACAAATGGTATAACGCGCCATCCGGCGGTACCGGAACAACCACAGCTCCGACACCGACCGCGACGACTGCCGGAACAACTTCCTATTATGTTACCCAATCGAATACCTACGGAACTCTTACCTGTGAGAGCCCGCGCGTGAAGCTGGATGTGACCGTCAATGCTACTCCCGCCGCAGTGGCCCCATTTTCGGAATCATTCTGCCAGGAGCGCTCGGATAAAAGCTATACTTTCCCTACACAGGCATCCACAGGTAACACTTTGAAATGGTATACAGCCGCCACCGGTGGAACCGCCAGCACAACAACACCTTCGATTAACCTGAAAGAGGCTAAAGAAACAACTTATTATGTTACCCAGTCGAGCGCCAAAGGTTGTGAAAGTACTACCCGTGTTTCACAAAAAGTCCTCGTTAAGCCTCTTCCAGGCTTGCCAGGTATCTCTCAGTCTCTGATCGAATATTGCCAGTTTATCGCTGCAAAGCCGCTTGAAGCTACGCCATCCGCCAAAGCAACTTTGGATTGGTACGGAACCAATGCTTCCGGCGGTTCCGCAAGCCCTAATGCACCGACCCCGTCAACTGCTGAGGGAGGAACCACTTCCTACTATGTGGGGCAAACGTTGGCAGGCTGTGCTGGCGATCGTGCGAAGATTGACGTTAAGGTAAACACGACTCCAAAACCTGCGACCAAAACATACCTCGAATACTGCCAGAATGAAGTGGCGCCGGTATTGGATGCAACCGGAACGATCCTCAAATGGTACCGCGGAGCAAATGATACCGACTTCCAGGGAGTTCCATTCACTCCGTTTACAGAGAAGGTTCAGGACTACTCGTTCTACGTGACACAGACCGGCTCTAATGGCTGTGAAAGCCCGAAAGAAGAGATTAAGATCCATATCAAATCATTGCCTTCGGCGACGATTTCGGGTAACCCGACCATCGACCTTGGACAGACAGCGACGATCAATATCAAATTCACCGGCGACGGACCGTGGATTTACATCCTGTCGAGCGGATTGACCGATACCACCGACCAGGCCGACCACCAGGTGCAGGTTAAGCCAAGCACCACCACGAGTTACCTTCTCACCGAAGTTTCCAATGCCTGTGGTAAAGGGACGATCAATGGTTTGGCGGTTGTTACTGTAAAAGTACCTACCATCAACTCAGGAAGTCCGTCTGTATCGGAAATCTGCGCGAGCAAGCCGTTTACAGTGCCATTCCAGCAGTCTGGAGATTTCCCGGCAGGCAATACCTTCAAATTGCAGGTAGCAAAAGAAAATGTCGATGCCAAGTTCTATACGATTGCATCGACGGCGACAGCGAACTCCGTTTCGGCTACATTCCCGGACACAACCAAAGGAGGTACCTATTTTGTGAGGGTAATCAGCTCGGGCGCTAATCCCGATTTCACCGTAAAAGGAAGCGTGAGCTCCATCACGATCAATGTAAGCCCGTTGCCGGTTGCTACATTGACAGGAGCACAAACCATTCTAGTAGGTGAATCCGCCAACCTGAAAGCCGACATCACCGGAAAAGCGCCATGGACGATCACATTGAACAACGGAACAAAGGATACGCTGATCACCGCAAACGCAACGCCTTTCAATTTCAAGCTGACACCGAAAACGACGACTATCTACGCAATTACCAAAGTGACCAATGGCTGCGGCGTCGGTACGGGTGTGGGCACGGCAAGAGTGCAGGTTGATCCCATCCTGGGCGTAGAACCGCCTGCCCCGGCAGACTGGGCGAAGGTGTACCCGACGGTAATCAACGGCAAATGCACCGTGGAAGTAACCGGTACTATTTCGCCGAAACAAGCAAAAATTGAAGTGGTAGATCTCAACGGTCGTCCTCGTTCGACCCAGGTCATCAAACAGCAAAAAACGGAGGTGGATTTCGCTAACTATCCTTCCGGACTTTACCTGCTGCGAATCCAGAATGGCAACCTGAGCACCGTCCAGCGTGTGATGAAGCCCTGATCATTAATTTAATCAAATACCACGGGACATTTGTTGCAATGCAATGAATGTCCCGTTTTCTTTACCGGCATATGGACATCCAGGCAGACATTACCGATCACTACTTTATGGAAGAAGCCCTCGCGCTCGCCTATAAGGCCTACGAAGAAGGAGAAATCCCCGTCGGCGCACTCGTAGTGGCCAAAGACAGGATCATCGGCAGGGGATATAACCAAACCGAGCGGCTTAACGACGTCACGGCCCACGCCGAAATGATTGCCATCACCGCCGCCGCCGACCACCTGGGCTCTAAATACCTCACCGATTGCACGTTGTACGTGACGCTGGAACCTTGCGTAATGTGCGCGGGCGCGCTCTACTGGACGCAGGTAAAGCGGGTGGTTGTAGGTGCAACGGACGAAAAGCGGGGATTTTCGAGGATCAGCCAACCGCTGCTACACCCGAAAACCAAGCTCGTAACCGGCATAATGGCGATAGAATCCCAGCAGTTACTACTCAAATTTTTCAGGGAGTTAAGAACATAAAGCACCATTCTGCTGTTAGCTTATCTGTTAAAACAATTTTATTAATCATTAAACTACACTGAAAATGGCATTTACACTGGATCCCTTACCTTACGCAAACAATGCATTGGAGCCCCACTTCGACGCATTGACCATGGAGATACATCACGACCGTCACCACCAGGCATATGTTACCAACCTGAATGCAGCAGTAGCAGGCACTGAGCTGGAAGGCAAAACCATAGAAGAACTTTTGGCTGGCATCAGCAAAGCACCGGCTCCTGTACGCAACAATGGTGGCGGTCACTGGAACCACTCATTTTTTTGGAAATCACTTTCATCGAACGGCGGCGGCGAGCCAACCGGCGAGTTGGGCAAAGCCATCACCGCTAAATTCGGTTCATTCGCTGCATTTAAAGACGAATTCAAAAAAGCTGCCACCGGCCGTTTCGGATCGGGCTGGGCATGGCTTATTGTAAAAGAAGGCGGGGAAATCGCTGTCACTTCAACTCCTAACCAGGACAACCCATTGATGGACATCGCGGAGGTAAAAGGTACCCCGGTGATCGGTCTCGACGTATGGGAGCACGCATATTACCTGAAATATCAAAACAAGCGCCCCGACTACATCGACGCCTACTGGAACGTTGTAGACTGGAAAGCTGCTGACGCACTGTACACTGCGGCTAAATAATCAAGCTCCGGCTTGCGAAGGGGTTTGCAGTCTGCAAAAATTTTCCAAAAATTTTCTTGCAAGCTGCAAACCTTTTCCTACTTTTGTAATCCGAAAACGGGGCAGTCCACCGGGATTGTCAAAAAAATGGAGGTTGTAGCTCAGTTGGTTAGAGCGCCAGATTGTGGTTCTGGAGGTCGCGGGTTCGAGACCCGTCTCCCTCCCTTGAAATAAGTTCAAAGTCAAACAAAATGCCTGTAAATCAATGATTTGCGGGCATTTTTGTTTTTCAGATTATATCAAAAAATGCAAAAATTCCCATGTTTTCAGTGAGTCTTTCGTGTAGTTCACTCACTTTGAGAAAAAGACTCACTGGAAACGGCATAACAAATTGATAGACAACATGTTCGCCGCATGGACATCTTGACTGGCAAGCGTGGTAGCTCGATATTTAACCACTTTTAAACGCTTGTGTTATGTTGGAGAAAACATTCGGCCTGCTTTTCTATTTAAAGCCCGCCAGAAATCAGAAGGGAACAGTCCGCTACGTTTACCTGAGAATCACCGTCGACGGCAAGGTTGCCGAGCTATCAACCAAGAAGCTATGGAACACCGAAAGGTGGAATTCCTCAGTCGGACGACCAGCCGGAAACAAGGAAGACGCCAAGACGCTCAATGCGTACCTCGATATGCTCACCGCCAAAGTTTACCAGGCCAAGAAGATTCTCACCGAGGACGACAAAGAAATTTCCGCCGAGGGGCTGAAAAACATTCTCCT
The DNA here is from genome assembly GCA_035565435.1 of Dyadobacter sp. Classification (GTDB taxonomy): domain Bacteria; phylum Bacteroidota; class Bacteroidia; order Cytophagales; family Spirosomataceae; genus Dyadobacter. Next base: position 23,166 of record DATMSL010000230.1, read on the forward strand.
CGGCAAGAGCAACGAGACCCGCACCATTCTGGAAGTTTTTGAGCGTCATAATGAGCAAATGGAAGCATTGGTCGGCCAGGAGTTCGCGCCGCTCACTTTGAAGCGGTACAAGACCGCCAAGGAGCATACCGCCTCGTTCATAAAATGGAAGTATAAGAAGGATGATATGGAGATCAAGGATCTGAACTTTGAGTTCATCACTGAATTTAACTTCTGGCTCCGTAGTGCACGTGGCTGCAATCATAACTCGGCGATTAAGTACATGAGCAACTTGAAAAAGGTTGTTTTGATTTGTGTCAATAACAAATGGTTGAAGAAAGATCCGTTTCAGGGCTTCAAGTTGACCAAGAAGGAGGTTGTGAAGAATCCTTTGTCCAGGGACGAGTTGAAACGGCTAACTGAAAAAGTGTTTGAGGTCGAAAGGATCAGCCAGGTGCGGGATATCTTTCTGTTTTGTTGCTACACAGGACTTGCTTATGTGGATGTGAAGCAGTTGAAGCCGACGGATATCGTCGTCGGCATGGATGGCGAGCCCTGGATTGACACCACACGCCAGAAGACGGATGCGCCTACACGAGTTCCTTTGCTACCTACGGCACTTGATATTATCGAGAAGTACAAGGAGCATCCGCAGTGCTGTAATAAAGGCGTTGTGCTACCTGTGCTGAGTAATCAGAAGATGAATGCTTATTTAAAGGAGATTGCTAACCTGTGCGGGATTTCCAAGACGCTGACCTTCCATATTGCTCGGCATACGTTTGCTACTACTGTAACGCTGAGTAATAAGGTGCCGATTGAGACGGTTTCGAAGATGCTGGGGCATCGGTCTTTGAAGCAGACTATGATTTATGCTAAGATATTGGATGTGAAGATTAGTGAGGATATGAAGGGGTTGCGGGAGCGGCTTCTAGAATCGAAAGATACCTGATATGATAACCTCATATCACTGCTTGACGACGGGCAAATTATAAAGTTCCTTGGGGACTATCTCATTAACTGTGTAAACTTCCAATCGAGGCTGTTCAGAGCTTAAAGCCTGACCCTATCTTCAAAAATAGTTAAAAACTGATTCAGGATCATGCCCCAATTCCGAATG
>DATMSL010000231.1:0-21063 GCA_035565435.1 Dyadobacter sp.
GCCGATTATAAGGGTTCTGTTCCAAGAAATCGGCAGAGTGCAAAGAGAACGTTGCGGATAGCTGTACATTCGCGAAACATTTATCAATATCTATACCAACACCAGTATGATCTCGATACCGAAGTTGAAAAATACCGATTCGACCAACTTTTTCCTCATGGCCGGCCCTTGCGCCATCGAAGGAAGGGATATGGCCCTGCGGATCGCCGAGCATATCGTTACCGTCACCGACCGCCTTCGTATTCCCTATATATTTAAAGGTTCCTACCGCAAAGCCAATCGCACCAAAATCGATTCGTTTACCGGGATTGGTGATGAAAAAGCACTGAAAATCTTGCAGGAAGTAAGTCAGACATTCGGCATTCCTACTGTTACCGACATCCACGAATCACACGAAGCCGCATTCGCCGCCGAGTATGTGGATGTGCTGCAAATTCCGGCATTTCTCTGCCGTCAGACTGAGCTCCTCGCAGCCGCTGCGCGCACGGGTAAGGCTGTGAATGTGAAGAAAGGGCAATTCCTTTCAGGTGCATCGATGAAATTTGCTGCTGAAAAAATCAATGAAGTAAATCCCGACGCACAGGTAATCCTCACCGACCGCGGCAACAGCTTCGGCTACGGTGACCTCGTTGTCGATTATCGTAACCTCCCCGAAATGGCCGCATTCGGTGTACCCGTTGTAATGGACTGCACGCATTCGCTGCAACAGCCCAACCAAAGCTCCGGCGTAACGGGCGGAAAACCGAAGTTGATAGAGACTATCGCCAAAGCGGCCATTGCCGTGGGCGCCGACGGTCTTTTCATCGAAACCCATTTCAACCCCGCCGAAGCCAAATCCGACGGCGCCAATATGCTCCCGCTCGACCAGCTCGAAGGATTACTGGAAAGACTTGTACGCGTGAGAGAAGCTATTTTATGATTCCAAAAACTATGAAGGCATATCTGATATGCCTTTTTCTTTGCATTCAAATTCTCCCGCAAACGGCATTTGCCCAGCAGGATTCTACCAAACTTTGGAAAGTAACGGCCGGGGACGTAATCCCTCCTGTCACACTCGGCCTTGCAAGCCTCATCGTTCAGGGTAAAATCAGCCGGCATTTGCAGGAGCGTGTGGTTTCCAATTATCCCAATTACCGGACAAAAGTGGACGAATTCCTTCCTTACGCACCAGGCGTGGTGAGCCTTGGGCTGGCGTCTGCGGGCGTGAAGGGGAAACATAAGCTGGGGGATCAGGTCATTCTGGCCATACTTTCCAATGTGATCGCCCAGGGCGTTACGCAAAGCCTGAAACGCATTGTGAAATATCCGCGCCCCAATGACGAAGATAACCATTCTTTCCCGTCCGGCCATGCGACGACGGCATTCACGAATGCAACGATCCTTCACGAGGAATACGGCCAGCGGAGCATATTATATAGCATAGGCGGCTACGGCACAGCCACTACCGTAGGGACAATGCGGGTACTAGGCAACCACCACTGGCTCGCGGACGTGCTCATGGGTGCCGGTATAGGCATAGGCGCGACGAAAGTCGTGTATATCAGCTATCCATGGATGCAGCAGCAGGTGCGCAGAATGAAGGCCCGACGGCACAGTGAAAAAAATTGAAATGCTGCTGACATAGGGTTGTCACTAGCAAGTTTCATTTTTGCAAAGTCATCTGTTAGCCATGCTCTTTCAAAGAGGCATTCTTAAAGATTTTACGCGATGTCATATTGCACTTACATCATCAACAATCCCTCGGAGCAGGCCGATTACCTGCTCCACAAACATTACCATGATAACCAGTACGGCTTCCCGATCGAGGATGACGACGAGCTTTTCGGACGGCTTTTACTGGAAATCAACCAGGCAGGCCTCAGCTGGACGCTTATGCTGCGCAAGCAGGACAGCTTTCGGGCGGCTTATGATAATTTCTCCATTGAAAAAGTGGCTGCTTACGATGAGGCCGACCGCGAGCGGCTGCTAGCTGATCCGGGTATCATCCGGAACCGGCTGAAGGTAAATGCGGCTATTGTGAATGCACAGAAGATACTTGAATTAAAACAGGAATACGGCTCATTCAAAGGCTGGATCGATGCGCATCACCCGTTAACCAAAGAGCTATGGGTCAAACTCTTCAAAAAGACTTTCAAGTTTACAGGCGGCGAGATTGTGAATGAATTCTTAATGAGCACAGGGTATTTACCCGGCGCGCATGATACGGATTGCCCGATCTATCAGACTATTCCGCAGGCATCACGCTAATAGTCAATCTGATCGGGAGACAGCTTTTCAACCCCGTCCTTAATCTGCTGAAATGCCGAGGCGCTCATTTCGCCCTCATTAACTGCCTTTTCCATCAGATCAAAGTGACGGCAAAGCACGCTTCGTTTGCCGCGGTGATGCCAGATCACAAGCCATGCAGTATCCGCGGCTTCTTCTCCGAAGACGCTTTTGTAGGGCCATCCGTGTTTTTGGATGATATTGTCCAAGATTTTCAGGTTCGCTTCATCGTTGGCTCTCATTTTTTGCAGGAAAAAGGTCTCATTTTCTTTCCGACCATTGTTCAAGCTATCGCGGTATTGCTGGTCGGCGTGATACATTTTTGCGAAAAGCTGCATCAATTCGCTCTTCGTCAGGTCGTCAACCCGAATAAACGGATCGATGTCGGCGTACATTAAATTGGAAGGAGCCTTTAACGCAACAGGAGATTCGGTAGCTGTGGGGTTATGTGTTGGCTTTGGAGCATTGCAGCGTGCCAGTAAGAGCATCGTACCGATAACCATAATCCGTCTCATAACTGGCTCGCTTTAATATTATTGAACGTTCTTCGTGATATACGACACCATTTCTGCTGGCTTATCCGTCTGTAAACCCTGCACTCCTTTATGCAATGCGTCATTCCAGGAAGCAGGTCCTTCGGTAGAGCTTTGAACATCAAGCCAAACCGAGAGACCATGTTCATGGGCCGCTTTCAGCAATTCAGGATTGGTAATATTATCCACAACCTGAATGTGCATTTGGTTCAGAAATGCGGCCAGCTGTTCTTTATTGGTTACTTCTTTCGGAAGGCTGGTCATCAGCGGCACTTCGGGCGCCACTTCTTTCCACTGTTTGTACTGCTCTTCTTTGTTTAAATAAACCACCACCTGGTGCTCCATCCCGGCAGCTTTAATCTGTTTCCAGGTTTCGTCCACATCCGCATCCTTGAAATCGAGGTAAATGTTGATTTTGCCTTTGCAAAGTGCGAGCAACTCCCTGAAATCGGGAATGCGGTGGGTCTTTTTATTACGGTTAAAAACCTGCAATTCTTCCACTTCCTGCCAGGTCATATCAGCAATTTTGCCCATGCCGTTGGTCGTACGGTCCACTTTGGCGTCGTGCATGGCTACGAGGTGACCGTCTTTGGTTGTCCTTAAATCGATCTCCACGTAATCGGCACCACAGTTAATGGCCTCACGTGTGGACGCGAGCGTATTCTCAGGCGCATTGACGTGATTGCCCCGATGCGCGATCACAACCGTTTTGTGTTTGGAATGCGGCAATACCGGATGGGTGGAGTGTTGGGCGAGTGCGGGTACAGCCAGCGCCGCGCACGCCACGAGAGAGCAGATTTTGTGAACAAACAATTTCATCTTGAATTTCAGGTTATCAGCGGGGTTACCGTTTTTTCAATCAAACAGGCTAACAGGCCTGCCAAAAAAATGAGTCTAGAAGCAGAATGTAATTCCAGCTTATAGACTCATCTACTCTGAACTTTAAACTTTTATTGTATTTCGAAACTCGCCAGTTTCACAAATTCCTGAACGCGGGCATTGATTTCTTCCTTTGAAAGGTTCACCAAACGTTCGGTACCGAATTTCTCCACACAGAAGGAAGCCATCGCCGAACCATAAATGACCGCGCGCTTCATGTTGTCGAAAGAAATGTCGTTGGTAGCAGCGAGGTAACCGATAAAGCCACCTGCAAACGAGTCACCCGCACCGGTTGGATCGAACACTTCTTCCAGCGGCAATGCAGGCGCGAAGAAGATACGGTCTTCCTGGAACAGCAATGCACCGTGCTCGCCTTTCTTGATAATCAGGGTTTTTGGCCCCATCGCCATGATTTTCTTCGCAGCTTTGCGCAACGAGTATTCGCCGGAAAGCAAACGGGCTTCTTCGTCATTGATCGTAAGTAAGTCGACCAGTTTGAGAACGGACTTCAGATCGTCCAGCGCGATGTTCATCCACAGATTCATCGTATCGAGCATGATCAGCTTCGGGCGTTTCGCCAGGCGCTCGATCACCAGTTTTTGGGTCGCAGGAACCGTATTTCCCAGCATCAGGAACTCGGTACCCTGGTAAGAATCTGGAATAATCGGATCGAAATGCTCCATCACGTTCAGTTCCGTGATCAGCGTATCGCGGGTGTTCATATCCTCATGGTACTTACCCGACCAGAAGAATGTCTTGCCTTCCTGCACGATTTCCAAACCTTTGGTATCCACGCCGTGTTCTTCGAGCAGGCCGATCATTTCTTTCGGAAAATCGCCACCTACAACCGCAACGAGGTTATTTTGCTGGGTAAAATAGGAAGCAGCTAGTGTGATGTAAGTGGCTGCACCACCGATAATTTTGTCTGTTTTTCCAAACGGGGTTTCGAGCGCATCGAATGCAACAGATCCTACGGTAAGTAAACTCATAAGTGATTACTGTATTGATTTTAAGTTAGTTTCAAACTGGATTTTAAATGCAAAAACGCTGCGAAGATAAACAAAACGACCGAATAGCCTCTTCCCGCCTGCTCATTCTCGCCTAGACCTACAAATCAATCTTGGGTTATTTGCTATTTTTGTCTGATCGCATTACAATCAACTATATACACCTATGACTTCAATTGAACGTGCTAGAATGCACATTGATCAGGCGAAACTGATTTTAGAAAAAAAAGCGTTAAAAAGATACGGTTTGTTCTTCAATCGGAGATATGTTAAAATGGCAGGCAGAGTGGCGTATAAGGGCTTGGTAATAGTGCTTAACGATTTTCTCGGAATTAAGGGACAAAGGAAATGCCGGATGATGTCTATGAAAATGCCCTTTACCGGTTCGATAAGAGGCTAATTCGGAAATTCGTTCTTGCAAACAATGTTATTACTTCGGGAATGCGAGGCTACGGCTGCCAGAGTGCCAAATATGTAAATCTGGGTTTAAGTGCCGCCAAACAATTAATTACCCGGATTGAAACGATATAAAAGAAAAGATTAGAAAAACTAGTAATCAAGAAAGTACAACATATAAATGACCGCACAAACTTTCCAGCCACTTAAAATATTCAATACGCTTACCCGTAAAAAGGATGTTTTCGTTCCCATTGCTCCTCCCTACGTCGGCATGTATGTGTGCGGGCCGACGGTCTATAACAATGTGCATTTGGGCAACATCCGCACGTTTCTCTCATTCGATATCCTGTTCCGTTACCTGACGCACATCGGTTATAAGGTGCGTTATGTCCGCAACATTACCGACGTAGGTCACCTCGTGGGCGACGGCGACGCGGGCGAGGACAAAATCGGGAAAATGGCAAAGCTGCAAAAGCTCGAACCGATGGAGATCGTGCAGCGATATACGAATGATTTCCATGAAGTTACCGCCATATTCAACCTGCTCTCTCCCAGCATTGAACCTACTGCCACCGGGCATTTGATCGAGCAGATCGAAGCGGTGCAGACGCTGATCGACAAGGGAGTAGCCTACGAGTCCAATGGCTCGGTTTATTTTGATATCAATAAATACCAGGCAGGCGGCAACGAATACGGTAAGCTTTCAGGACGCATTATCGAAGACTTGCTGAACGAAACCCGCGAGCTCGACGGTCAGGCGGAAAAGCGTAACCCGCTCGATTTCGCATTGTGGAAAAAGGCCAATCCGGAGCACATTATGCAATGGGAATCGCCCTGGGGCAAGGGTTTCCCTGGCTGGCATTTGGAATGTACCTGCATGAGTGCCAAATATTTAGGCAAACAATTCGATATTCACGGCGGCGGAATGGATCTTAAATTCCCTCACCACGAATGCGAGATTGCACAAGGTAAATCGCTGACCGATGAAGAGCCTGTCCGGTACTGGATGCATACCAACATGCTGACCGTCAACGGCCAGAAAATGTCGAAGTCGCTGGGAAACTCGTTCCTGCCTTCCGAGCTGTTTTCAGGAAATCACGAGCTCCTCGACCAGGCTTACAGCCCGATGACCGTGCGGTTCTTTATGCTGCAAAGCCAATACCGCAGTACGCTCGATTTCTCAAACGATGCACTGAAGGCGGCACAAAAAGGGTATAAAAAACTCGCAAACGGCCTGCGCATTGCCAAAATGCTCACGTATACGCATGAAGATGGCGTGAATACCGACGAAGCGAAAAAAGCAGATATCGAAAAATCAATCGAAGGCTTTTACAATGCCATGAACGACGACCTCAATACGGCAGTAGCATTTGCCAACCTTTTCAACATGCTGAAATACATCAATATGCTGAATATGGGTCAATTGAAATCGGCTGCATTGGGAGAAGCGGTGTTTACTTCTTTGAAAGAGCAATTCGTTATATTCTTCGAGGATGTGCTCGGCTTGAAAGAAGAGCTCGCCGAAGGCCACGCGATCCTCGACGGCATGCTGAAACTGTACCGCGAATTTAAACTCTCCCAGAACTACGAAAAAGTCGACGAAATCCGTTCTTACTTCAAAAACCAGGGGCTGGTGATCCGCGATACCAAGACCAGGATCGACTGGGCATACGAGGAATAATCATGAAAAAACGGCAGTCGGTTTTTGCATTTATATTGTTGGGTGTTTTTTTGTTGGGCGGCGTGGCGTATTTCATCGCTTCGTTTTCCGACAAAAGCATGCCTGCCGAAACATCTGCTCCCGCCGTACCAACCCCGGTTTTTAATAAGGAAGGCGAGGTAACTTTCCTGAAAAAGGGCAAGCCCTTCAAAAAAATCGAGGTTGAGATTGCCGAAAACGAAGCCGAACGAAACAAGGGCCTGATGTTCCGTTCCTACCTTCCCGATTCGGTGGGTATGCTTTTCATTTTTGAACAGCCCGACGAACATTCATTCTGGATGAAGAACACATCCATTCCGCTGGATATCATATATGTAGGTCCGGATAAAAAAATCATTTCAGTCGCAGAAAACACCCAACCGTATTCGGAAGAAGCTATTCCGCCGTATGGCCTGGTACAGTATGTGGTGGAGGTCAATGCAGGTTTTACCAAGCAAAACAATATTCAATCAGGAGATGCCATTTCTTTCTAATAAACTGTTTTTTAAGCGCTTACCTATCGTATTAGCGATCATTGCCAGCATATACGGGTGCAACAGCAACACCAGTTCCGAACAAACTGCAGAACACGCACCACCTGCATTGGTCAAAAGTGCCGATTTCAATGCCGACAGCGCATTTCAAGTTGTACAGAAGCAGGTCGATTTTGGCCCGCGCGTGCCGGGGACCCCGCAGCACAAAGCTTGCGGCGATTACCTTGTTGCCAGCTTGAAGAAATATGGATTGCAGGTAAGCGAACAAGCTTTTAAGGACACCACTTTTGACGGTAAGATTGTCAACGGCCGCAATATCATCGGCTCATTCAATCCGGCTGCTGCCAAACGAATTCTTCTGGCCGCCCACTGGGATTCGCGACCATTCTCAGACCAGGATTCGGTTGTGAAAAACAAACCCGTGTTGGCCGCAAACGACGGCGCGAGTGGCGTGGGAATTCTGTTGGAAGTAGCCCGTACACTATCGTTTCAATCTGCTAAACCGGAGATTGGCGTCGATATCATTTTCTTCGACCTCGAAGACTGGGGCAGTTCCGAATCGGAGGAAACCAAAATGGAGCATGGTGGTTTCTGCCTTGGCTCGCAGTACTGGGCGGCCAACAAGCATATTCCTAATTATACCGCCTATTTCGGTATTCTCCTGGATATGGCTGGCGCAAAAGGGGCCACATTCTTTAAGGAAGCCTATTCATTACAGCTCGCCAGCGATGTCGTACGGCAGGTTTGGACAACAGCCAGCCGCCTTGGTTACAGCAACTATTTCATCGATGAGGCCGGCCCGGGCATTACCGACGACCACGTCCCTGTAAACCAGGTGGCACATATCCCGATGATCGACATCATCCATACGCGGCCCAATAACATGAGCAAAACGTTCTTCGACCAGTGGCACACAACCCATGATACCATGGAAAACATCGATCCGAAAACGTTGAAGGCAGTCGGCCAAACGCTCGTTCAGGTGCTGTATCAGGAGGCGCAGGATCAGCCGCTGTAATGTGGTCAAGTATGGTCAGAAGTTGTCAGGTATAGTCATGAGTTGTCAAGTTTGTCATTGATAGTCAGGAATTGTCATTGGTAGTCATTGATTAAATCCTCAGTAGCTAACAACACCTGACCAAACTTGACAACACTTGACTACTCATGACAATCTTACATCCGCTTCACCACAATCCAAACGTCGGAATTCCGTCCTTTATCATCGCTGCATGAAATTTTAACACGCCCCAACGGCGGACTTAGAAAGACACTCTCCTGCGGCGGCGATTTTTGGTATAACTTATCATTGACATACCAGTAAACCTCCTGAACATCATTGGCAGCCTGGCAGGCGAGCTGGATTTGCTGAGGCTCGTCTTTGCGGATATAATACTCGCTGCCCTCATTCGGACTCACGATCAATGGCGCTCCTTCATGAAAAATCCGCTCACATCGCGGATTATGAGGTGGTATCTTCTGATAGGGCAATTTTTGAAGCTCATAAAAGGCGATTAGCTCCGGCGCCAGATTGGGATAGGCTCTTTTCTCAAAGCCCTTTTCAGGAAGGCAATACGTACAATACGACATTTTCCCCGCTATATCGGTAAAAACCCAGCGCATATGCTGGCATTTTCGGTATGCCGATGTACCGACAATGAATTGATCGGGCACTTGATGGTCACAAAAATCCGAGGGAATATCTCCACTCACCGGGCACACATTACGTAGCGAGATATTGGCAGGCAATTTGTACCAGCCTTTCGGCGAGTTGTAATCCAATGCGTTGAAGATCGAAAAAAGCAAAGGCGTAGCGGTATTGGCGCCGCTCAACTCGGGAACACCTTCTCCCGAGAAGTTTCCCACCCACACCCCCACCGTGTACCGGCGGTTATACCCGATGCTCCACGCATCCCTTTTCCCGTATGAAGTACCGGTTTTCCAGGCTATGCGGGGTAAGTGATAGGTATTGTCAAAATTAGTGGGCAAATCAGGACGGGTTATCTGCGTGAGAATATTAGTCGCGAGAAATGTCGCTTCTTCCGACAGTATAGGTGTTCCCTTTTTATCGGGAACGTCCGCACCGCTCAACCGGAGATTCCGTAACTTTCCTTCATTCGCAAATGCCGCAAAAAGCCTTGTGAGTTCTTCCAGAGTTACCCCGCAGCCACCTAATATCATCGAAAGTCCGAGATCCTTCGCTTGCTTATCCACGGTTTTGAAACCCGCTTTCCGCAATTTCGCGATCAATGCGGGTGTGCCGATGTCTTTCAGCACTTTCACCGCCGGAATATTCAGCGAATTGGCCAATGCAAATTCAGTGGTAACCGCGCCATTGAAATGCTTGTCGAAATTCTCAGGTTCATACCCACTGAAATTCCCCGGAACATCGTTCAAAACCGATTTCGGGGTGATAATGCCTGCGTCGAACGCCGTGGCGTACAATAATGGTTTGAGAGTACTCCCCGGCGAACGTACGGCCCGCACGCCATCCACCTGCCCGCCATCGAACGGATTGTTGAAATCCGCCGAACCTACGTAAGCTTCCACTTCCATCGTCTCATTATTCACAACCAGCACGGCCGCATTGTGGATATTCATCAGTTGCCGGCGGTTAATGTAATTCCGCACCTGCTCCTCGATCTGGCTTTGGGCTTGGAGATTGAGATTTGTACGAATTACAGGCTCACCGGGATATTGCTGTTTGAGGCGGATCGAAAGGTGCGGAGCCAGGCGTGGGGCTTGCAGACGACGAATGTTCAATGGCTCGTCCAGTGCATCGCGAATTACAGTTTCTTCAAATAGACCGTCCTCCTGAAACCGTTTCAGCCAGCTATTCCGGGCTTCGCGCAATGCGTCGTTACGTGTACCGGGGCGCAGGCCCGACGGGCGGTTGGGCACGATCGTGAGCGCGGTAATTTCTGCAAGGCTTAGTAATTGCGGCGCTTTGCCGAAATAGAACAGCGAGGCCGCTTTAATACCCTCGATATTGCCGCCATAAGGCACCAGGTTTACATAAAATTGAAGGATCTCTTCTTTGGAATAATGCATTTCCAGCTGAAACGCATGCCACATTTCGACTACCTTATTCCAATAGGTCCGCGGACGCGGATCCATCAGCCGCACCACCTGCATGGTAATGGTAGATGCCCCGGAAGTTCTTCTTCCCGAAAACACATTCCTGACAGCCGCACGTACCACCGCGAACGGGTTCACTCCCGGGTGGTAATAAAAATATTGGTCTTCCTTATGAATGAGCGTTTTTCGGAGTAGCGGAGTGATTTCGTTCACATTCGAATAGAGCCGCCATTTATCTTCCTTACTTAAAAATGCATGGATTACCCGTCCTTTCTCATCGGTAATTTGCGTAGCATAGCGGATTTCGGGACTGAAAGGAAAGGCCAGGTCGAGCACAAAAAACAAGAGTATGAGGCCAACCAATGCCAATAACGCTTTTTTGACCTTACTGTTTTTCATGGGAGGATGTGCTGTAACCCGATTATGCCGCAATATAATACAGCCAACGCCGACGAACGGTTTTCCTGTCTCCCGTTCAATAAAATTGCCCGCGCATTTGTCCTGAACGGTTAATTTTCCCTATTTACTTGCTTTACTACAAATAAAATCAATCATAATACCATTATGTCCAAATACATTGCCGCCATTGACCAGGGAACTACCAGCACACGCTGCATACTTTTCAACCAACAGGGGAATATCGTTTCGGTAGGACAAAAAGAGCACGAGCAGATTTACCCGCGTCCGGGCTGGGTGGAGCATAATCCCACTGAGATCTGGAAAAACACCCTGGAAGTGATCGCTCTGGCGCGCATTCACGTGTCGGCACACGCTTCGGACATCGCGGCGGTGGGTATTACCAACCAGCGCGAAACAACGGTGGTTTGGAACAAGCGCACCGGTAAGCCTTATTATAATGCATTGGTTTGGCAGGATACGCGCACCACCGACCTCGTCGCAAAATATGAAAAAGAGGGCGGCCTCAATCAGTTCCGCGAAATTACCGGCTTGCCTGTTTCTACCTATTTCAGCGGTTTAAAACTGAAATGGCTGCTGGAAAACGTCGATGGCATCCGTGAAGACGCTGAGAAAGGTGAAGCTATCTTTGGCAACATGGATACATTCCTGATCTGGCACCTCACGGGTGGTGCGCAGGGCGGCATTCACGTGACGGACGTTACCAATGCAAGCCGCACGCAGCTCATGAATTTGCGGACGCTGCAATGGGACAAATCAATGCTCGCCGCTTACAATATCCCGGAAATCATGCTGCCAGCCATTAAAAGCAGCAGCGAAATATACGGCTACGCCACCCACGAAGTACTCCCGGGCGTTCCCGTCGCGGGCGACCTCGGCGACCAGCATGCTGCATTGGTGGGCCAAACGTGCTTCGAACCCGGCATGGCCAAAAACACCTATGGAACCGGCTGTTTCCTCGTAATGAACACAGGTACCGAGCTGAAAACCTCTGAAAACGGCCTGCTTACCACGATTTCGTACAAATTCGGCGATCAACCCGTGCAATATGCATTGGAGGGAAGCGTCGCTGTCACCGGCGCCCTCGTGCAATGGCTGCGCGACAATCTCGGTCTGATCCAGAACAGCAGCGACATTGAACCACTCGCCCAAACCGTGGAGGACAACGGCGGTGCCTATTTCGTACCCGCATTCTCGGGCCTGTACGCGCCCTACTGGCGCAACGACGCCCGTGGTGTGATCGCGGGCCTTACGCGTTACGTAAACAAAGGACATATTGCCCGCGCCGTGCTCGAAGCAACTGCCTACCAGACCGTCGATGTAGTTAAAGCCATGGAGCAGGATTCCGGCATCAAGCTTGCGAGTTTGCGCGTCGACGGCGGAATGGTGCACAACCAGCTGCTCATGCAGTTTCAGTCCGATATTCTCGACACACAGGTAGTTTCCCCGGCCGTCGCCGAAACCACCGCATTAGGAGCCGCCTATGCCGCAGGACTGGCGGTCGGCTACTGGAAAAGCACCGATGATTTGAAGAAAAACTGGGCGATCGCCCACACCTGGGACCCCGATATGCAAGCCGAAAAGCGGGATGCCTATTATAAGGGCTGGAAGAAGGCCGTTACGAAGTCCTACGACTGGATTGATTGATGCAAGTGTGGTCAGGTATTGTCAGGTGTGGTCAAGAACTGTCATTAATAGTCAGGTATTGTCATTAGTTGTCGTGGATGGAAAACAAAATTTCTCCGCTCTTGACAACTCCTGACAACACCTGACTACACCTGACCACACCTGACAATACTTGACTACTTCTGACCACCACACCTACCCCTTTTTTATAATCTTTATAAACAAGCCCATTCCTTGTGCCATCACGCGGTTCACCTTAACTTCGCGGTGCCAAATCAACCTCAGTAACCCATGCATACCCTCCATCTCAAAAAGCCCCTTGCTTTTTTTGATCTTGAGACAACAGGAGTAAATATTGTCCGCGACCGCATTGTAGAGATTTCCGTTGTCAAAGCATTGGTGAATGGCGAAACCGAGATCCGCACGCGGAGGATCAATCCTGAAATGCCTATCCCGCTGGAAAGCAGCCTTATACACGGCATTTACGACGAGGATGTAAAGGATGCCCCCACATTTAAAAGCATTGCCAAAAACCTGGCTTCGTTCCTCGAAGGATGCGATCTGGCAGGTTTTAACAGCAACCGTTTCGATATTCCGATGCTCGTGGAAGAATTCCTGCGCGTGGGGGTGGATTTCGATATCAAAAACCGCCGGATGGTGGATGTGCAGCGCATTTACCACATGATGGAGCCCCGCAACCTGGGTGCAGCCTACAAGTTCTATTGCGGCAAAACGCTCGACAATGCGCATAGCGCGGAGGCGGACACCATCGCGACATTCGAAGTACTGCAAGGACAAATCGAAAAGTACCAGGGTGTTACGATCACCGATGCACACGGCAAGACAACCGAGCCGGTGAAGAACGACGTAGCCGCACTGCACGAACTCACCGCCTCCAAAATCGTGGATTTTGCGGGCCGGATGGTGTTCAACGACAAGGGCGAGGAAGTATTCAACTTTGGCAAGCACAATGGCAAGCGCGTGACCGACATCCTGAAAAACGAACCATCGTTCTTCGACTGGATGATGAAAGGCGAGTTCCCGCTCGACACCAAACGCAAATTGACGGAGATTAAATTAAGGGGATTAACCCAACGTTGACATAATCTTACCTCAGGTTTGAGTAAGTAGTAATTATGTCTATTTTTGCCTGAAATCTATTTTTGACTATTTTAACCGGATATCCCATTAGGTAAACCTGCTATGATCCCAAACCCCACCATGCCAGAGGTTAACATACCAGCGGTTATTCAACATATCCCACTTCAAAGTTACCTAATTCTTGCAACCCTGCTTTTTGTGATCGGCATCATCGGTGTGCTTACGCGCAGGAATGCTATCATCATTTTTATGTCGATTGAATTGATGCTGAACGCTGCCAACCTGCTGCTGATTGCATTCTCTTCCTACCGGTCCGATCCTTCCGCACAGGTGTTCGTATTCTTCATTATGGCCGTAGCCGCTGCCGAAGTGGCCGTCGGGCTTGCGATCATCGTAATGATTTACCGTAACACCAGAAATACGGACATCGGGTTCCTGAACAAGCTGAAATGGTAATTATCGGCACATAACCGGTACACAATCAAGAGATTAAAGATTAAAAAATAGACATGTCTGCATCATTACTCATCCTGATTCCGCTGCTGCCGCTCGCCGGCTTTCTGATCAACGGAATAGGATTTCCCAATATTCCCAAAGGCGCAGTCGGCATTATCGGAACGTTGGCGGTTGTTGCCAGTTTCGTACTGTCGGTCATGACCTTCAATGCATTTGTAGCGTCGGGCAGCCAGCCTTTCATCGTACCGCTTTTCGACTGGATCACCGTCGGCGACCTCAACATCCCGTTCTCATTCCAGGTTGACCAGCTTTCGTTGCTAATGCTGATGATCATCACCGGCGTAGGCTCGCTGATCCACATTTATTCGATCGGCTACATGCACCACGATTCGGGTTTCGGCAAGTTTTTCGCCTACCTCAACCTGTTTTTGTTCTTCATGCTCCTGCTGGTACTGGGCTCGAACTACGTGATCATGTTCATCGGCTGGGAAGGTGTGGGACTTTGTTCTTACCTGCTCATCGGTTTCTGGAACAAGAACACCAACTACAACAATGCAGCCCGTAAGGCATTCATTATGAACCGTGTGGGTGACCTAGGCTTTCTCCTGGGTATCTTCACGATCATCGCTACTTTCGGTTCGGTAGAATATACCGAGGTTTTCAGCAAAGCTGCTGCGGGCTTCCAGGTGGGCGATCCGGTGATCATTACCATTACATTGTTTCTGTTTGTAGGTGCAATGGGTAAATCGGCGCAGATTCCGTTGTATACCTGGCTACCCGATGCGATGGCAGGTCCTACGCCCGTATCCGCGCTCATTCACGCAGCTACGATGGTTACTGCGGGTATTTATATGGTAATCCGCTCCAACGTGCTCTATTCTTTGGCGCCTTCCACGCTCGAAATCGTGGGTATTATCGGTGGCGCTACCGCGTTGTTTGCTGCTTCGATCGGTCTTTTACAAAACGATATCAAGAAGGTCCTGGCCTACTCTACGGTGAGTCAGCTGGGTTACATGTTCATGGGCTTGGGCGCGATGGCCTATTCGGCGTCGATGTTCCACGTAATCACCCACGCATTCTTCAAAGCATTGCTCTTCCTCGGCGCAGGTAGCGTGATCCACGCCATGTCCGACGAGCAGGATATCCGCTCCATGGGCGGTTTGAGAAAAAAATTGCCTGTTACATTCCTGACCTTTCTCATCGCCACGATCGCGATTTCAGGTATCCCGCCATTTGCAGGTTTCTTCTCGAAAGATGAAATCCTTGCCCATGTTTTTGAACACAACAAAATCCTCTGGGTAATTGGGGTGCTGGGTTCTGTCATGACATCCTTCTACATGTTCCGTCTGCTGTTCCTGACATTTTTCGGGACCTTCCGCGGTACACACGAGCAGGAGCACCATTTGCACGAATCACCGGCTTCTATGACAATACCTTTGATCAT
The DNA here is from genome assembly GCA_035565435.1 of Dyadobacter sp. Taxonomy (GTDB): domain Bacteria; phylum Bacteroidota; class Bacteroidia; order Cytophagales; family Spirosomataceae; genus Dyadobacter. The sequence goes on from DATMSL010000231.1 coordinate 15,396, forward strand.
CCTCGCCATTCTTTCGGCAGTAGGTGGTTTCATCGGCGTTCCCGAGGCATTGCACGGCTCGCACCAATTGGCGCAGTTTATGAGCCCGTTGTATGATTTGGCCAAAACAGCGAACCCGGCTGCATTCGAGCATACTTCCCTTTCGCATTCAGAAGAATATATGCTGATGGCCGTTTCAGTAGCCGCAGCATTGATCTCCGCCATCGCGGCTTATGTGATGTATGTGCAAAAAGGCGCAGTACCAGCACCGGATTCGGAAGAAAAATCAGGCTTGCAGCGTGCGGTTTATAACAAATACTATGTCGACGAACTGTACGATGCAGTATTTGTAAAACCAATCAAAACACTTTCGAACGTCCTGTACAGCTTCGGCGAGATCTTTATCGACCTGATTATCGATGCATTTGTAAGGCTCGTAAGCCTGGGTGCGAAACTGTTGAGAAAAACACAAACCGGCTCCACCGGCGAATATGTATTTGCGATGGTGATCGGTATTGTGGTCATATTATTCTGGAAGCTGTTACTCTGATCCGATCATTCGACTTGAAAATATGCTTACTCTTCTTTTAATACTTTTGCCAATAGCGGCAGGCGTTATCACCCTCCTGGCCGGCGAACGCATGGCGAAGCAGCTCGCGCTGGTCGGTGGCCTCGCATCCCTGGGCGTCGCTATTTTCACCTGGCTGCAATTCGACCCTGCGGCAGGTTCCCAATTCGGATTTAAATACGCCTGGTTGGCATCCGGAGGTATTTCCTTCGCCGCCGGTATCGACGGTATCAGCATGCTGCTGGTATTACTTACCACATTCCTGACGCCGCTGATTATCCTTTCGGCATTTAAAAACGAATACAAAAACCCTGCGGCATTCTATTCGCTGATCCTGTTCATGGAAGCGGCGCTGATCGGCGTTTTCACCGCCACCGACGCATTCCTTTTCTACCTGTTCTTCGAAGCTGCATTGATTCCCGTTTACTTCCTGGCGGCGATCTGGGGCGGGGAGAACCGTATCAAGGTTACATTCAAGTTCTTCATCTACACGATCTTTGGAAGCTTGTTCATGTTCGTAGCATTGGTTTACCTTTATTACCAAACTCCCGGCGAGCACACTTCTGAAATCTCCGCATTCTACCAACTGCAACTGAGCCCGGCAGCGCAAGGCTACCTTTTCTGGGCATTCTTCATTGCATTTGCGATCAAAATGCCGCTTTTCCCTTTTCACACCTGGCAGCCTGACACTTACACCGAGTCGCCTACCGCGGCTACGATGCTGTTATCAGGTATCATGCTGAAAATGGGGGTTTACGGTCTGATCCGCCTCCTGCTGCCGATCGTGCCGCTGGGCATGGAGCAATGGGGCTTCCTGGCGATGATCCTTTCGGTGATCGGTATCATTTACGGTTCCATCATCGCGATCCAGCAAAGCGATATGAAAACGCTCATCGCGTACTCGTCATTCGCGCACGTAGGACTGATGGCCGCCGGCGTGTTCTCGTCTTCTTTGAATGGCTTGCAGGGCGCATTGATCCAGATGCTTGCGCACGGTATCAACGTGATCGGCCTCTTCTTCATCGTCGACATTATTTATTCAAGAACCAAAACCCGCTACCTCGACCAGCTCGGAGGCATTACCCAAAGCACACCGCATTTGAGCGTGTACTTTATGGTGTTGCTGCTCGGCAGCGTGGCATTGCCGCTTACCAACGGCTTTGTGGGTGAATTCCTGTTGCTTTCAAGTGTATTCCAATACAAAGGCTGGCTCGGTGCCGTAGCTGGTCTGACGATCATTCTTGGTTCGGTGTACATGCTCCGTCTTTTCCAGAAATCCATGTTCGGCCCTAAATCGAAATGGGTGGAAGGCTTCCAGGACCTTACCGCCAGCGAGCGCGCCGTATTGCTGCCGCTGGTGATCATGGTATTCTGGATCGGTATTTACCCAAGCACATTCCTGAAAATAACAGAGCCTGCTGTAAACCAATTGTTGCAACTGGTCAATAACTAAGTTAAGAATATGTATCCCATAATATTGTTGTCGGTTTTTGGAGTAGTAACGCTTTTTCTGGGCTTTTCGAAATCCAAGAACATCCTCCTTCCATCTACCCTGCTTTTCCTGGCCATTGCGCTGGGAAGCAACTTCGTCGATTGGGGCAAAGGGCCGTTCCTGTACTTCTACGACATGCTCCGAGTCGATAACCTTACGCTCGCATTCAACGGGATCGTGCTGATTTCTGCATTCATGATCGTCGCGATTTCGGGTGGTTTCCAGGACAATGCGGATGCCGAGCCGGCCGAATATTATGGATTGATGCTTTTCTCGCTCGTGGGCGCCATTATGATGATCGGCTTCGACCATCTGATCATGCTTTTCATCGGCGTAGAAATCCTTTCCGTAGCCATGTACGTGCTCACAGGAAGCAACAAGCGTAACCTGCGCTCAAACGAAGCTGCATTGAAGTACTTCCTGATGGGTGCTTTCGCAACCGGCTTCATGCTTTTCGGTATGACGTTGCTGTACGGCGCAACCGGCTCTTTTCAGCTCGTCGCAATCCAGGGCTTCGCATCGACTATGTCTGCGGCTTCGCAATCCTACATTTTCTACGCAGGTTTGCTGCTGCTGCTGATCGGTATGCTTTTCAAAGTATCGGCTGCTCCGTTCCATTTCTGGACGCCGGATGTGTACGAAGGCGCGCCTACGATTTTCACGACCTTCATGTCGACAATCGTGAAAACTGCCGGTTTTGCGGCATTGTTCCGCTTGTTGAACCATTCCTTCGCTATCTACAACTTCTGGTGGATCGTCATCGCGGCCATCGCGGTACTTACGCTGCTCGTAGGCAACATCGGTGCTACCAGCCAGAACAGCTTTAAAAGAATGCTTGCTTATTCAGGTATCTCGCACGCAGGCTACCTGCTGATCGCGCTCACAGCCCTGAGCAAGCCTACTCAAAACGCCATTATCTTTTACTCACTCGCCTACTCTCTGTCGACCATCGCTGCATTTGGTGTGCTGATGCTCGTTTCAAAGGAAAAAACGATCGAAGGCCAACCTAACGAACGCTACGAGGCATTCAATGGTCTGGCAAAGCAAAACCCGTTGCTAGCTTTCGTGCTGGCGGTATCGATGCTTTCACTGGCCGGTATCCCGCTCACAGCCGGGTTCTGGGGTAAATTCTTCATTTTTACGAGCGCAGCAGAGCGCGGCATTATCTGGATCACCGTAATCGCCGTTCTGATGTCGACTGTTGGTATTTACTACTATTTCCGGGTGATTATCTCTTCTTATTTCAAAGAAGGAGATACCGTCAAGATCCGCGTTGCACCATTTTATCAGATCATCCTGGTGTTGGCTACATTCCTGACAATTCTATTCGGTTTGGCGCCAGGTATCTTCGAGAAATTGATTTAAAAAACCTACAAATAATACCTTATGAAAATCGCCGTGGGATACATGGCGATTTTTTTGTTACCAACTCTCCAAACGCACGTATCAAGGGTATCTGTAATTGAAAAAAGATATCCGTATGCAAACCAAACGACACACTTATCTCCCATTCACATTCAGGCCGGAAGACCTCCTTGGCCGCGAGCCCATCATCCTGGACTTACAAAATGCATTTGAGCGGGTTCGCCACCGCAACATCCTTATCACGGGTGCTTCGGGCACGATCGGCGGCGAGCTTGCCGTACAAGTATGCGCCTGTGCGCCAGCAAGAATGATTTTGATTGACCAGGCAGAAACCGGGCTTTACGAGCGCGATTATCAGCTGAAACAACAATTCCCTGCAACGCACATTACCTGCCTAATTGCCGACATCACCGACGCACGGCGTATGGCTGACCTGTTCTCTAAAAATAAGATCGACATCATTTTCCATGCCGCGGCCTACAAACACGTGCCGTTTATGGAGCGCCACCCTTATGAAGCCATCAAGACAAACGTCTTCGGCACCGCCATCCTTGCCGACCTGGCCATTTCGCGAAGCGTCGGCCAATTCGTATATATTTCTACCGACAAAGCCATCAGGCCAGCCGGTATAATGGGGGCTACGAAGCATTTCGGAGAACTTTATCTACAATATCTCAGCCGTGAACATCCGGAGCGCACTCAGTTCATTATCACCCGGTTTGGGAATGTACTTGGTTCCAATGGCTCATTCCTCATCCGTTTTGCCCAGCAAATCCGGGAAGGCGGGCCTGTTACCGTCACCCATCCGGAAGCCGAGCGGTACCTGATGACGGTCACGGAAGCTTGCCAGCTGGTATTGCTGGCTGCGGCGCAAAGCAACGGGAGCGAAGTGCTGTCCTTTGACATGGGAAAACCGGTATGTATTGCCAACATCGCGCGGGACATGATACGGCTTGCGGGAATGGAGCCGGATAAAGACATTCCGATCGTTTTTACCGGACTACGAGCAGGCGAAAAACTAACGGAAGAGTTACACACCGGCGAAAATGAGGCCATACCGGGGCGCCTCTGCGCGGTGCCCTTTCCCGACCGTCCGTACCTGTGCATGCGCGCAACGCTGGAAGCTTTGCAAAAAGCGCTCGACTCCGGCGAGCCTCAGCAAATGGTGAGCGTGTTAAAAATGGTGATTCCCGAATACATTAGCGCCAATTCGCCTTACGAGGCTTTGGATAACGCCCGTGGCGCGCAATCTGGACCTGACCGCCGACAGCCGACAGCCGATGTTAATTGGAGGCCCAATCAATGAGCGGGAATAAAACCACTTACCCGCATCCAATGCAGGCACCGGCCAAACCACTCGTCGAATGACGGCGTTTTGGGATAACCATGCTGGCCTTGTGAATAGATATGCATGTCCGCCGGGACACCCTTGGCATTCAATGCTTCGTAAAAGCGGATGCTATTCGACACCGGCACCACGGTATCATCACCCGCGTGCGTGAGATACGTGGGTGGCGTGGAAGCTGTTACCTGTAAGTCGTTGGAAAAGTAGTTGATGCGTTCGGCCGGAGGAGAAGCGCCAAGCAGGTTCGCGGACGATCCTTTATGCCCGATTTTGCCTTCAAAACTGATCACGGGATATACCAGCACCATAAAATCAGGACGAACGCTAATCTTTTGCGGGTTATCGATGAAAGTGCTGTCGTAATGCGTACCGGCGGTGGAAGCAAGGTGACCGCCCGCCGAAAAGCCCATAATACCGATCTTCGCCGGGTCGACCCGCCATTCCTTTGCCTTCTCGCGTACCGTTTTAATGGCCTGCTGGGCGTCCTGCAATGGGCCTATCGCCTTGTCCTTCATAATGCGGTCGTTCGGCAGCCGGTATTTCAGCACGAATGCGGCTATACCTGCCTTGTTTAACTCTTTTGCGACGCGGTAACCCTCCCGCTCGATCACCAGTCCGCCGTAACCGCCGCCGGGGCAGACAATCACCGCTGCACCATTACCGGTGCCTGCCGCGGGAAGAAATGCTGTCAATGTAGGCTTCGATACATTTTTAACGTATCCCTTTTCATTGGTTTCCTGATTTTCCACTTCAATCGCATTCGGGATGCGATCCGGGTAAAGTGCCATTTCGGTCTGCGCGTGCGCCGATACCGCCAGGAGCTGAACAAGGCCAACAGCGGCCAGGAGGCTGGATATTTTTATCATTTAATTTTTTTCTAATTCCTATTAAATATATTTTCTACCTAAATTTCGGTTAC
>DATMSL010000232.1:0-4286 GCA_035565435.1 Dyadobacter sp.
TTTTACGCTTGCATTCTTGCAATGTGGCTCGGCATTTCTCTCGTTGCCTCAGCGCAGTCCCCTACTATTGTTCTAAATGGTGATTATTACGCTTCGATCTGCGCAAATATGCCTTTCCGGCTCAATGTGACCACCGCCGGATCCTTCAACGCGGACAACAAATTTTCAGTCCAAATGCGCGCAGCCGAAAATCAGGTCACCCTGGCCGAATTTCCTGCAGTCCTGAGCAATGGTAGATTGGAATTTACCCTCACAGACTCGGTTACTTATGCTAACCGGCAGGTTCAATTCAGAGCGGTCGCTTCGTCGCCTAACACACAGAGTGGATGGACCTACGGTACATTTGTGTACACCAGAGGCCGAATTATCCTCAACCCGACCGATCAGAAAGACACTATCAACACATTCGACAATGTGTCGGTTCCTTTTTCAGGAACAAGTGTCGGCGACGTCCGGGTGACTCTCAACGACAGTACCCGGTTCAACTTCTATGCCAATCCGGGCGGCTTTTCGGTTAACCAACAACTCACGGTCCGAAGTACGAATGCTGTGTACACCATTGCACACGCCGAAAACACCTGTGGCGCTATGGAGGTCAGCGGGCGCTACCAACCGGTAATCAATACCACTTCTGTGAAGACGGTGAGCGTTGCACCAAGTGTGGTTTGTGAAAATAGCGACGTTAAGGTGACTTTCTCGACTGCCGGCACGCCATTCAATGCACAAACCAGGTACCGCATCCGTTTTTCGGAGACTTACTGGCAGAGTTCGCGGAGATCGGTGGAAGTACCTGCAACGCTGCAAGGCAATTACCTGGTGGCAACTTTCCCCGATAAACTGAAACTACAAAGCGGTCAGCAGTTTAGTGTGCAGGTGATTACCGACAATCCCGCAACTGTTTCCACGCCTTCGCAAAACACTATTACCGTTTGGCCCAAAACCGGCGCCGCTTTCGCCACAGCAAGCCAGACGATCGATATCAGCAATCAAGTCTATCTGAATGTAAAGGCATACGGGCTTCCGCCGTTCGTGGTAGAGCTCACCGACGGCAGCAAGGCAACCGGCAGCTATTCAGATATAGGTTTTTACGTATCGCCTTCATCCAACCAGAATTATAGCATTAAAAGCGTTACCTCCGGCTGCGGAACCGTAAACATTACCGACCAGGAAGTGCTGCAAATCAAGGTGAAGCCAGGCATCCGCTTCGCTACGGATCCTAATAAAAACATGATTGTATGCGCAGGCCCAAATACCCGGGTAAAATTTGCTTCCAGCGCCCAGCTTACGGATGCGACGACGTTTAAAATTAAAGTGAGTCCGAGCAACGGCAATACCTACTTCGTGAACGCGAGGCGTTCGGGCGAATACCTGGAATTCCCCCTTTCCACCTCCGTAAGCTACGCCAATACAAACTTCCAGATCGTCACCACCAACCCTAGCTTGGAATCCAATTATACTTATTACCTCATCATTCAAACCCCTCCCAAAATCAATTACTACGCCAACTCGATGTCTGGCACGGTTCTGAACATTCCGAGCCGTTTGTCGATCTCCTATAATATAGACGGCGGGCCTCCCTACACAATTGAGGAGATGGACGGAACAGTTAAGACTATTGACACCTGGTACGCCAGCGGTCCCGAGCTTTTTGTCAAACAACCTACGGAGTATAAGATCAAGTCTATTGCTAATGCTTGCTTCAAAAACGATAATCCGGGCTCGGTAACCTTCACTGTAAAAAATACCACAGAGCCAGGCATTTACATTGAACCTATAAAAGCCACCATTTGCAACGGCGATAGTGTTGAAGTGGTGTTCGGCACAGTCGGGCAATTCGGTGCCGGTAATAAGTTCAGCATTCAAACCAACCAACCCTGCTGTGATTTTAAGCCCTTGCGGGTCGTGGAACAGGGTGGTAAATACAAAGTGAAGATTCCGGTAGACCAGTCCTACACCTATGAAGGAGAAATTCGCATCGCGTCCTCCAATCCGGTGCTTTTCAGCAATGTCGAGCGCACTCGGATCCAGATTCCCGCGAAGGATTTTTACATATACCCCGATACACGGCCGGAAGAGCCTTACAAATATGTGGCGAGCGATGCCGGCACTTCGCTGTCAGTGAATGCAAATACCTCTCTGCTAAGTATTGTTTATACGGAAAACGATGTGGAAAAGAGTTATACGTTCGGCCCCAATTCTACTGGTTTAATGGTTAAACCGAAACCGGGCGCAACGACGACCTATGAAATCAAGTCGGTGACCAATGAATGCGGGACTTTCCCCGTGAATAAAAAGACTTACATGCGGTCCATGCCTAACCGCATCCAGTTTATCTCCGGGCTATCGTCGGTTTACTGCGCCGGATCGCCTCTTGCACTTCCGTTTAGCATTACAGAAGGAATGGACACCGGTGCAAGTTACTCGCTGGAAATCGCGCCAGGCAACACATCCGATTTCACGCCGCTGGTGACGGGCGAGAAGGGTAAACAGTTCAATACCAACATTCCGCAAGATTTCACCACGGGATCTTACCTGCTGCGTATCGTCTCATCCGACGGTTCGGTATCAGAACCGCAGAGCACTCAAATTTCAGGGCCGCCCACTGCAACGCTTTCACCTGACAACGGACAGAGTAACCCTGTTAAAATAGAAGCAGGTCAAAGCCTAACGCTCCGTATTCGCGCAGAAGGCGCATCGCCTATCACTGCCATTTTCAGCGACAATTCCCGCCAGGACTTTTACAGCGGCGACCAGGGTTGGTATGTTACGCCTACCAAAAGCCAGCAATACAGCATTGTTGCAGTAAGTAACGCTTGCGGCTATGGCACTGCGAGCGGTAAAGTCGATGTGACTGTGAACCCGCGCCTGAACGCCTATGCGCAAAGCACAGCCGTCTGCGAGGGCGGTTCCATTACCGTGAATTATGAACTCATAGGCGACGCCGATCTGTCCGACGGCTACGTGCGCTTCTCCATCAAAGAACAGAGTAATGAGGGCAAAACCATTGTACTTGACTCTACACGGGCCCTCAAAGGCAGCGTTACGCTCAAACTCCCGGACGCATTAACAGGCAGCTATTATGCGATCATTTGTTCCGTTGCGAAATACAGCCTTTCCACGACACTGGGCGTAGGTGTCACCACCAAACCAAGCGTGACGATCTCCGGTAACACAACGATCAACAGCGGTGAGTCGACGCAGCTGATCATCAAAACAAATAAGTATACCTCGGATATGACAAAGTACACCCTTTCCGACGGTACTTCGGGAAGCATTTATGGCTCCGCCGGATCGGGAATCTACGTGACCGTAACGCCGACCAAAACGACGACCTATACGGTCACTTCTATCGTCAATGGCTGCGGCAATGGCGTGGTTAGCGGCTCGGCGACCGTAGAAGTCAACCCGCCTTCGGAACGTACTATTACGGTCACTGCGATCATCACCAAATCGGGTTTTAACGCGTGTACGGGTGATACGATCGGCGTTGATTACAAGACAGCCGGGACATTCTCTGCCGGCAATACTTTTACCGTACAGATTTCGGACAGCACCGGACGGAACTTCCGAAATATAACTACCATTGGAAACGCCAAACCTATCCAGGCTATAGTGCCGGGCGACCTCTCTCCCACGGCACAATACCGCATCCGGGTAACTGCATCCGACGCGAACACGGGTAGCGGTGCCTATGGCACACCGCTTGCTGCGATGCAAAAAGCCCGGGCTCGTTTCGCATCTGAGACAGTAATTTTCGATGGCGTCAACAATCCGAAGGTAACCGTTTTGCTTAGCGGCGGCGGTCCATGGTACTACCAGTTCGGTACTGACGGCTCGGTGATGAACCGGCAAGCCTATACTCCTACCGACGTCATTGAATTATTCCAGGCCTCCCCCAGCCAATATTATCGGCTGTTCCGGGTTTCCAATGGCTGCGGTATCGGTATCATCGAATCCCCGTCCACGGTGAAAGTGGAAGTGGTGACAGCGACGGAGCCGAATGCGCCAGCGTTTCGGGTAATCGTCGCACCGAACCCGGCACAGGACGTCCTCACTATAAAATCCGAGAATAGCGACGAAAAAACCATTCAGCTTATTTCGCAAAGCGGCGCCGCTGTCCGCACGGTCCGTACCCGCCAGCGCGAGGAAAGCATGGATATCCGGAATCTTTCACCGGGCATTTACCTCCTTCATGTAGATGTCAAAGGCAAGAAAGCGACATTCAAGGTAATCAAGCAGTAAAAACACATTTATACCAAAACAAAGAAGCCCGGATCGCTCCGGGC
>DATMSL010000233.1:0-7688 GCA_035565435.1 Dyadobacter sp.
TTTCGCATAAATGGGCCGTTACCGCCGTGACTGGTGTTTACACGGCCCTCATGCTTGGTACGCTGTGGATCATTCCGCTTTTCCCCGCGGAGCCCAAACTCGGGCCTATCCTGAACCACATTACCCATTACCAGGGTTTTCATTTCCCCCTTTTACTGATTACCCCGGCCATTGCGATCGACATCCTGCGCTACCGTTTTGCGCATTGGAATGATTGGAAAATCACTGTCCTGCTCGGCGGCGCATTCCTGGTCGTATTTTTTATAGTACAATGGTTTTTCGGCGGATTCCTGATGGAGTCGCCTTATGCCCGCAATTGGTTTTTCGGAAGTCATTACTGGTATTTCGGGAATGACCCCAACTGGCAGTACCGCTACAAATTCGGTCCCTGGATGGTAGAGGGAACACCCCGACTGCTCAAAGGGCTGGGCATTGCATTGATTTTAACATTAATATCAACCCGCATCGGACTGGCGTGGGGTAATTGGATGCACCGGATTCAACGATGAAAAAATATCTGTATCTCTTTCTCCTATTGCTGCAAAGCATGGCCTCATATGCCCACGTAGGAAGTGCGGGCGTGCAAATGCAGGCGCAGGCCGGCGCCTATAAGGTGCTTGTAAATGTAACCCCGCCGGACGTCATTCCGGGAACGGCACAGGTTACGGTTTTTATCGAATATGGTGAAGCCCGCAAAGTGACGGTACGGCCGATTTACTTTTACTCGGGCGATAAGGGTGCCCCTACCGCCGATCCGTTGACACCCGTACCGGGACAAAAGGGCCAATTCCAGGGAGCGGTTTGGCTTATGGAGCCGGGCTCATCCAGTGCACAGATTGCCATTGAAGGGGTCCAGGGCGATGCAGAGTTGATTATCCCCATAGTGGCCGTTTCAACAGCAGAGCGCGATATGCCGAAAGGACTTGGTGTTGGCCTCAGCATTGTCGGATTGTTGCTTTTCCTGCTGATGATCACGACCATCGGCGCGAGTGTGAGCGACGGCCTTTTAAAGCCGGGCCAAAGCCTGACCGCAGCCCAAAAACGGAAACGATGGAGCAATATGGGCATTGCTACCGTGGTCTGTTCGTTAATTTTGTATGGTGGAAGCAGCTGGTGGAATAGCTGGGCCGCTGAGTACAAACAATGGCTGTACAAGCCATTGGATGCCAAAACGGCGATCATCGAAGCCGATTCGCAGCGCGTGTTCCAATTGAAAATCGACACAACCAACTGGGATCACCGTAAGAAAAGAAGTATGCTTAGCACATTGATCCCCGACCACGGCAAGATTATGCATACTTTCCTGGTGCGGATGCCGGGGCTAGACGCATTTGCGCACGTCCATCCCGATCGCAAGGACAGCCTCACATTTGAAGCCGCATTACCTGATTTGCCCGCCGGCCAATACCTGGTTTACTCAGATATTGTGCAGTACTCTGGCTTTGCCGAAACGATCGTCGACACGCTGATGATCCAGGAGAAACCGACCGCACACATGGCCAACGCAATATCCGAGGACGATACCTACATCGTTACCGATCCGCTTGATACTCCGGGCAAGGTGCCTATGGGCGAAAATGTGGTCATTTGTGGAAAACCGGGCACCAAAACCGTTTTTAAGGACGGCTCCTATGCCATTTGGGAAGGCAAACCCGACAAGGCATTAGAAGCGGGCAAACCCTATCAGCTTAATTTTGAAATATACAATCCGGACAATAGCCCGTGCTTCCCGGAACCGTACCTGGGCATGCTAGGCCATGCTGTCGTCATGCGCTCGGATGGTTCGGTTTACATTCACCTGCACCCGAGCGGTTCTTACTCGATGGCCGCCGGGCAATCGTTTGAAAATCGCATGTCGGATACGGCTCACGTAGCCAAATGGCCTAGGCCAGAAGTTTTCCGTGACAGCATCGACCGGCATTTAGCCAGTCTCAAAGCCATGCCGACCATCGACCGTGAGTTGTTCCTCATGAAGGAAATGGGTATGTACAATCCCACCGAAGGCGGTATGACCGGCATGGAACACGGTACACGCATTTCGTTTCCGTATGCTTTCCCGAAAGGCGGCCAGTACCGGATATTCCTTCAAATCAAAAGGAATGAAAAAGTACTGACAGGCGCTTTCGACGTCAGGGTCAACGATCCGGTAACTTTATAGGATTTTGGAAATCAAATATTTAAGAGAGCGCAGCGATTTTCTCGAAAGAGAGATCCCTGTAATCGTTTATATACAAGTTACACGGCGGCAATTCCTCGCGGGTATGCGAGCTCAGCACACCTACCACACGCATACCGGCATTGAGCGCGGCCGAGACGCCCGAGAATGAATCTTCAAATACAACGCATTGCCCCGGTTCCACGCCTAGGTTCTTTGCGGAACTGAGGTAAACTTCGGGATCGGGTTTGTGTTTTTTCACATCTTCACTGGCCAGAATCGAACCCAGTATTTCCTGAATAGGCACCTTGCTCAGGATCAGATCGAGATTCGCCCGCGGCGCGGAGGTAGCCACACCCAGCACGGCCTCATTTGCCTTCAGGTCGTGCATGAATTCAACAATGCCTTTGATCGGCTCTACATAAGGCGCGTATAATTCACGAAATAGCCCTTCTTTTTCCTCCTCCATTTGCAACAACTCTTCACCTTCAACTATACGCTGCAAAAAATGGCTTAAAATATAGCTATTGCTTTTGCCATACATATGCTGTGCAAATTCCTCTTCGGTAGGCGAAAGGTTTCTTTTTGAAAAGAACGCGCGGAATGCACGGGAGTGATAAGGATTGGTATGGACAATCACACCGTCCATATCAAAAATGATTGCTAATTTTTCTTTCATCCCGCAAAGTTAACCATCGAAATTCCTTCCCGGAAATGAAATACCGAACTAAAAAATGGTACAGTGCTTGAAATAATTTGACAAAATTAATTCAAACTTTTTACACGCAACTGACCTTTTTATGGAGCATTCTATTAAATTTACCCACAACGCCTCACACTATTTACTCAAAACTCCCTTGGATTCAACATCATACTAAAAGCTTCCAGATTTACCCGACCCAATATCCGATCAATTAATTGCCTATATGAATGAATTAGAACGAGCCGGCAATGGAGTCGATGGTCACGCACTTTCGAAGCCAAAAACGCTCACTTCCCTTGAAGTGTATGACCAGTACGGCGCCATGGCATATGGCATTATATTACAAATCCTACCGCAGGTACACCTGGCACAGGAAGTCCTGGTAAGCGTGTTCTCCTCTCCGCAATTGCAATCTTGTAACAGTTATCCTTTTACCTTTGCAGCTTGTGTGATTAAGCTGGCGCGGGCCAAAGCTGTGGAGGCCAAACGTAAACTGACAGCCCTGGCGCCCGCAGGAGTTGACTATCCCCAGAGAGACACTTCTCCGCAAAGCATTTTCGATCTCGCATTCAGGCAGGGTCTTACGCCGGACGAAGTCGCAGGCAAATTGAATATATCCAAGAAGGAAGTACTTCGTTCATTTCACGAGTTTTTCAAATCATATCGCAACGCATAAATTTTACACCCATTGAGCAAACAGGAATTTATCGAGAGCGGCATTCTCGAGTCACATTTAATGGGACTGGCCAGCGAAGAAGAGCAGGCACAGGTCGCGGAAATGATGCTGGCAGACAGTGAAATGGCCGAGTACGTAAATGATCTCGAATACGACATCAAACGTTACTTTGCAGAAGGCTCTGTACCACCGCCGGAAGCCATTCGGGAAATTATATTGCTGAGAAGCATCCGCGAGAAAAAAGGGCGGAGCAGCCAGGAAGAACCCGTCGATGCGAAGCAATACCTCGATGTGGAGGTGAACGACACGCACATGAAAGTGCACAAGCTGTGGCGCCCTGCGTTCATTGCCGTTTTTATCCTGTCAAAAATCTTCCTGATCGCCGGTTTATATTTCTATTTCAAATCGGTGGCGCAGCAGGAGGAAATTGAAAAGATTAAGACTGAGACACAAGTGAACAACAAGTAAAAATATCTACCTGTACACACGAAAGCCGGCGGACCTTGCGATCCGACCGGCTTTTTAATGTTCGTTATAGAATCTTATTTCAGGAATGCGCGGAGCATCCAGGCCATTTTTTCATGCTCTCTGAGCAGGCCGGTCACGTAGTCGCTTGACCCCAGGTCTTTGTAAGTATCCGCGAATTCGGTCACCAGAGGGCGCAGTAGACGAATAATCGTTTCGTGGTCATCCAGCAAATTCTGCAGTTGTGTTTTCGGTTCGGTGGTATACTCCGGTTCGAGGAGGTCGGTCAGTTTCAGAATATCCGCCAGTCGGGCTTCCGAATAGTGGCCGATAGCGCGGATACGTTCTGCGATATCATCGAGGATCACTTGCAGCTGCTCGTATTGTCCTTCAAAAAGCTTGTGCAACTCGAAGAAATTCATGCCGCCGATATTCCAGTGATAGTTACGGGTTTTGGTGTAAAGTACAAATTCATTGGCGAGCAACTTGTTCAACTGGTAGGCAACGGCCTGGCTATGCTCGTCTGAGATTCCGATGTTGGTTTTCATGTGTCTCTGTATTTGATATGTTGATTCATAAAGGTAACCAAAGCTAGTTGGTAAAAAGTTGCCCTACAATGTCAAAAAAAGCGATTTTTATCACTTTTTTCACCGCAGGAAAAATGCCGCCCGATATATCGTTACCAAAGCTCTGTTGTTCCGTATAGGTAGGAAAGAATTGTTATATTTGTTAACCTATCTTTTATGAAAGACAGCGAAAGAATCAGTAACCTAGAAGAGATGCTTGCCGAAATTCTTATGCGCCTCGACCGTGTCGACGCCGAACTTGGACAACTCCGTAAAGGACAATCTCAAACGATTGGCCGGATGGACTCGTTGGAGGAAAACATGCGGGATCTGGCCAAGCACATGTTTCTCCTCAATGACCGGCAAACAATGGTTGAAAACACCATGCGTGATATTTCAACCACAAACAGAATTATACTTGAAAAAATGGAGGGAATGGTCACCAAAGACGATCTGAAATCAATGGCCACCAAAGACGATCTGAAATCGATGGCCACAAAAGACGATTTGGATTCGATGGCCACCAGGGATGATCTTATCAAACTGTTTGATTTCATGGTTGACCGCTTTAACGAAACGGACACCAGACTGAATGAGATCGACAAGCGTCTTGACAATCTTGAAAAGCGAAACGACAACGACCAACCTGATAGCCCACAATCTTAATTATTTATCAGTTTCAATATTATTATGTTCCCATTCCGCGTAGGCCAGGGCTACGATGTTCACCAGTTAGTAGAAGGCCGGCCGTTTTGGCTCGGCGGCATTTTAATCCCCCATACACACGGTGCCAAAGGGCACTCCGATGCCGACGTGGTTTGCCACGTGATGTGCGACGCGCTCCTGGGAGCCGCCAATATGCGCAACATTGGTTACCATTTTTCCGACAAAGACCCGCAATGGAAGGGTGTGGATAGCAAGATCCTTTTGGCGAAAGTACTGGAAATGATCCGCGAAAAAGGTTACGAAGTGGGCAATGTGGATGTCACTGTCGTATTGCAAAACCCGAAACTTAACCCACACATTCCGGCCATGAAGACCTGCCTGGCCGAAGTTACCGGTATTTCAGAAGAAGATATTTCGATCAAAGCGACCACCTCCGAGCATTTGGGGTTCTTAGGAAGGGAGGAAGGCATTGCCGCGCATTGTGTTGCATTGATCTATAAACCCGGAGCATTTCCGGGGAATGCATAGCTAACGTTCCTGTTTAAAATAGATTTGCATGAAAAGAATAATACTGCTTCTCTCGCTTTCCATGGGCGCGACTTTCACGGCATGCGCCCAGCAGTCATCCGCACCACTCACCGAACAGCCGCTCGGTTTTGAAGAGTACGACCCTATTTCCACGTTGAAAGTGGAAGAACATCCGGTGAAAAGAGCAAAATTTCCGTTCATCGACGTGCACAACCACCAATATCAGATGCCATCACAAGACCTGAAAGCATTGGTAAAAGAAATGGATGCGCTGAATATGGGGATTATGGTGAATCTTAGCGGTCGCGGCTGGACACAGGAATGGGCTGAAGGCACGGCTACTTTGAAAGGTTCGCTGGAAAACGTAGCTAAAAATGAGCCGAAGCGCATTGCTGTTTTTACAAACCTTCAATTCAAAGGTTTTGGTGAAAAAGACTGGTCTGCAAAGGCGGTAAAACAGTTGGAGGAAGATGTGAAAATGGGTGCGAAAGGTTTGAAAATTTATAAAAGCCTGGGCTTTGCAGGCATCAAAGACGACAAAGGCAACCGTGTGGCGGTGAGCGATCCGCGTTTGCAGCCGGTTTGGCAGAAATGTGGCGAGTTGGGTATTCCCGTGCTGATCCACACCGCCGACGTACCGTCTTTTTGGGACCCGATGGACCGGTATAATGAACGCTGGCTGGAACTGAAAACGCATCCTGGCCGCAAACGCGGGCCTAACGACCCCATTCCATTCGACTCGCTGATCGCCGAGCAGCACCATATTTTCAAGATGAACCCAAAAACGACGTTTATCAATGCGCATATGGGCTGGTATCCCAACAACCTCAAAAAGCTCGACAGCCTGATGATCGCCTTCCCGAATATGTATGTGGAAATAGGCGCTGTTATTGCTGAACTAGGTCGCCAACCGCGCACCGCCAAGAAGTTTTTTGATAAATACCAGGACCGCGTCCTTTTTGGAAAAGACAGCTGGGTACCGGCCGAATACGCCACATATTTCCGCGTGCTGGAAACCGAGGACGAGTATTTCCCCTATCACAAAAAATATCACGCGTTCTGGCGCATGTACGGTATGGGGCTATCCGATGAGGTTTTGAAAAAGCTCTACTATAAAAATGCACTGAAAATTATCCCGGGACTCGACAAAAGCCAGTTTCCGAACTAGATTTCAAGCCTCATTTGAATGCCTTGGCTTCCCGGACAATCGAACGATATTCGGCTTTGCCAAGGCATTTTTTATAATATTCCCTGGCTTTTGCCTTGTTGCCCGCCCGCGCGGAAATGCGTGCGAGACCCGCATAGGCAAATGCGTGATATTCTTTCGTGTATTGATCGTCGTGAGGCGTTTTGAGTGCCGCCAGATACTCCTTTTGCGCGGCGGCGTCGTTTTTGCGGTCTTTTTCTTCCAAAATCCCCTGAAATGTCCGCCAGGCAACCGGATAAAAACCAGTGCCTTGTTTCCGAAGCAGCTGCAAGCCTTCATATGCCTCGTCATATTTGCCTGAAAGCAGTTGCGCTTCCAAATGCTTCATCAGGTAAATAGGGTTTCGCGGGTACATATCTACCAGCTTTTCCATATAAAAAACCGCCTTCTCGGGCCTAGATTCGTATTTCAGGTAAATGTGGGAGATGTAATAGCATGACTCCGCCTTTGTAATCGTCCCGACTTTCGTAGCCGTATCTACCTGCTTCAATCCCAGGGCTTTGTCTCCGTTTTTGAAAAACACCAGCAATGGCTTGACGATCGGATGTTCTTCCGGATAAACTTCCACATAATAATTATACATCCCGGATGTGAAGTAAAACTCCGGATTCTTATGCATCAGTTTGAACCCTTCCACAAATGCATTATAGGCCTTTTTGCCCTCGCCCGCCGCAGCCATCATTTCACCGCGGTAGTTGTACATCATCGTCATATAACCGCGC
>DATMSL010000234.1:0-3962 GCA_035565435.1 Dyadobacter sp.
TTCAAAGATTATAACCCTCAGTCGCTTTGTACACAATACATTAGTGACCTTCTCGATATTGAAACACCTGTCCTCAGCTGATACAATGTTACCCGCCGGTCGATTCGTAGTCATCTTATACCTGCTGTCTGCCATGACCGCAATGGGTCAAACCATAGAACCGCCTGTAATCGAGCTCGTTTACGGGCGGCCCAATTACCCTGTCGGACGAAATATGCTGGTGCTGGAAGATCCTACCCATACATTGCAGCACAGCGACGTGGAGGCTAAGCCGGAATTATTCCGGCCGATGACCCAGGAAACGCTGAATGTGGGCCCCAGCGCTTCTACTTTCTGGCTGAAAATGCGGGTTGTCAGCCAAACGCCGGCAGAATGGTTTCTGCACGTTAAAGCGCCATTCCTGCAACAGGTCGACCTCTTTGTAACAACGAGGCCGGGTTACGACAATACGGTTAATTTCATCACTAATATCGGTTCCGCATTACCTTATCACGACCGGCCCGTCCTTAGCAATCAGACAGTCCTGCCGCTCCACCTGGTCTGGAAAGATACCACGACGATCTACCTGCGCGTACGCAGCAACTCCATCATACGCGTACCGCTTGAAATATCGAGCCTTCAATACATCTACGAAAACGGCCAGAAGACCGACGTCGCTCACGGATTCTATTACGGACTGATTGCCGCGCTCATCATTTATAACTTATTCGTATTCATTTCAATACGGGAGCGTACTTATCTGTACTACGTATTTTATATTTTCTTCGTGGCATTGAATATCGGTTACAGTAAGGGCCTTTTTCTGCAATTCATCGTTCCCGATTTCCCGCAGGCCAATCATTCCAACTATACCGGCAGCCTCGCTTTTATATTTGCATTGCTTTTCACCAATTCATTCCTGAATACAAAGCATTATTGCCCGCGTTTGAGGAAAATGGGCTGGCTGATCGTCGTATCGTGCGTGGCCGTCGTTGGGTTTTCATTTTCCGGTCATTTACTGCTGGGCTTTAAAATTAGCTGGCTCACAGTAGGCTTCTTCCTCATTTACTCAAACTCCGTCGGGTTTGTGGTACTTAAACAGGGATTCAAACCCGCCAGATATTACCTGATGGGCTTCACCGCGTTACTGGCAGGTATTGTTATTTTCATGATGAAGGATATGGCTATTTTTCCGGAAAACTGGTTCACGGAAGGCGCCTATCAGATCGGGTCCGGCCTGGAAGCGATTATCCTTTCCTTTGCATTAGCCAACAAGCTCAATACATTTAAAAGGGAAAAAGAACTAACGCAGGCGGAGGCGCTGGCTCAGGCAACACTTTTTTCGCAGCAGCTGATCGGATCGCAGGAAAGCGAGCGCAAGCGCGTAGCGGCCGAGCTGCACGATAGCCTGGGACAAAGCCTGGGAATGGTCAAAAACAAGGTACTGATGATCAAAAGAGATACGGAGAAACCTGAGTTGCGTGAAAAACAGATCAGAGACCTGGAAGAAATGGTCACAGAAGCCATTCAGGAAGTCCGCAATATTTCCTACAATTTGCGCCCGCTGCACCTGGAATTGCTCGGGATCACGCAATCGCTGCATAGCTTGCTGGAAGATGTGATCGAAACCGACCTGATCGAACTGGAAACAGATATTCAAAACTTTGATAATATTCTCTCCAAATCCAATGAAATGAACGTTTTCAGGATCGTTCAGGAGTGTTTTAACAATATTCTCAAACATGCGCAGGCGACGGCGGCGCGCATTCAGATTAACAAAACCAATACCATGATTACCATACGTATAGAAGACAACGGTGTCGGTATCGGCCCCGCTTCCACAGGAAAAGGGGGCTTCGGAATGATCGGTATCCGGGAACGGCTCAATATCCTCAACGGACAAATTGAAATCCTGGAAAACAAACCGTCCGGTACCATTATTAATATTCAAATTCCCTTTTGACCATGGAAATCAGACTGCTGATTGCCGACGACCACCCGATATTTCTGAAAGGGCTCAAAGAAGTGATCGAAATGGATGCCGATCTGAAAGTGATCGTCAGTGCGAAAAACGGTCAGGAAGCGCTGGATGCATTTCAGTCCCAAAACGTGGATGTGGTGGTGCTGGATATCGACATGCCCCGCATGAACGGACTGGAAGCTGCCGAAAGAATGCTCCAAATCCGGCCAGCCCTTCCGATCATTTTTCTTACAATGCACAAGGAAAAGGCCCCTTTTCTGAAAGCCCTGGAAATAGGCGCATTGGGTTATGTGCTCAAAGAAAACGCCGTTTCAGACATTGTACATGCTATTTACAAGGCCAACGACGGTGACCTTTACCTTAGCCCCGAGATCTCAGCTTATCTTCTCAAAAAGACATCGGCCCTGCAGCGGCAATCGAAAAACGACCTGAAAGCATTGCTTACGCCTTCCGAAACGCACATTATGAAGCTGATTTCAGAATACAAGTCCAGCAAAGAAATTGCCGAAGAACTTTTTATCAGCGAAAAAACAGTGTCTAATCACCGGATGAATATTGCTAAAAAGCTGAACCTGACCGGGAAGAACAGTCTCCTGCGGTTTGCATTGGAGCAAAACTGGGGGTAACGGGTTATTCACCGCTCATCATGGCCACCATCTGAGAGATCGGATCCGCAGAATGCAGCATTTCCGTCATTTCCAGGCTCACTTGCGTGACTTCCGACGCCCTTTTCAGCATCCGATCTTCATAATCAGCAATCGCGGCGTGAATGTCGGCAAATGCACCACTTGTAAGACATTCCGCCAGTTCGAATGCATCTTGCATGGCCATATTTACCCCTTCGCCGGCGTAGGGAGGCATCCTGTGCGCGGCATCACCGAGCATTGTGAAGTTCGGAAGGGGTTCCCAGCGCTGGTCGAGCGGAAAATGATATTGCGGCCGGGGAATAAGTCCTATTTCGTCGCTGGCGAACAACTCCTGCCACACGTCGTTCCATGCCCCAAATGCTTCCTTAAACCAGGCGAATACCGCATCCTTTTTGTTAAAATCGATACCACTTTCCTGTACCCAGTTCTCACCAACCTTACATCCGGTATAAAACGACAGGCTTCCTTCGCCTTTGGCGCTCAAAATCAGCGACTGCTCATCGCCGAAAGCGAAGATTTTCCCTCCTCTTACCAATTCCCAGAGGCGCGGGGCATTCGTCCGTGCATTGTAAATGTTGCCTTCTACGATCGTCACGCCGGAATATACGGGAGCGATCGCTGTTAAATACGGCCGGATTTTGGAATTGGCACCGTCCGCGGCAATGACAACGTCGGCGTGAGCCCGCGTCCCGTTTTTGAAATGCATCAGCCAGCCTACGTCCTGCCGCTCCATGGAAACAAACTGGCTATCCCACACCACAATGCCTTCTTGCAACGAATCGAGTAAAATCTTTCGCAAGGGGGCCCTATCAATCTCCGGGCGGTCTTCTGCAAAGGCTTTTTCGGTTGCGTGGTCATCCACATGGATATTGCCATGTTTATCCAAAATCCTCATTCGCCCCGCATTCGGCCGATAGTTAGCGTAAAATGTATCCAGCAGACCCGCGCGCCGCAGTGCCTCTAATCCCGATTCCTCGTGCAGGTCGAGCGTGGCGCCCTGTACGCGTGCGTCTTTGCCGTAGTCACGTTCGTACACATGTACATCAGCGCCCGGTATTTGGAGTAATCTTGCCAAAGTCAACCCACCCGGGCCTCCGCCGACAATCGCTATTTTTTGATGGTTAAGTATCATAATTGTTGTTATTTATGACACAAAACTAGGCTGGCGGCAAGGTTGAAAATTGGATAAATCGGTCGTTTTTGTTTCGCTCGAGCTCTTTGGGAACAACGCCCGCGTATTTTTTAATCTCCCGGATGAAATGGGATTGATCGGCGTAGTTCTCATCGGGAAACAGCCTTCCTTCCCTGGCAGCATCTTCTCGACCGCCGCAATGCCGTAGGCCGCCGGCACGATG
>DATMSL010000235.1:0-3887 GCA_035565435.1 Dyadobacter sp.
CTAATTACTTTCTAATGATTCCGGGATTTCAGGGCTATTGGAGTAATGCGCGCGTCGATGTATGAATGCCTTTGCAAATCCGTTCCATGGGAAGGTCGTTGCTGTCGTCGCCAAACGGATCTTCGATTTCCTCGGCGATTACTTCCAGGCTCGCGAGGATGTAGAACACGAACATCACAAACGGAATGACGAGGAAATGAAGGCTGAACACGTACCCGATCGGCAGCGTAAGGCAGTAAATAAAGATAAATTTCTTAATAAACGAGCTGTATGACAGCGGAATAGGGGTGTTCTTGATCCGCTCACAGGCCCCGCAGATATTCGTAAAGCCTTCGAGCTCGTGGTTCAATACAATGGTATGCTCGGGCAGCAATGCGCCGTTTCGTTGCAGCTCGATCACTTTGGCAAACAATGCGGCGGCAATCTGGTTGGGAACATGATCTGTTGTGATCAATGCCGATTTCTTATAAAGCGCCGAGTCGTCGAACTCCTCCGAAATGTAGGTGTTCCGCAAGTGATTTTTCAATGCAAATGCATAGTTCGGGATCATTTTGGTAAAGAACTCGCGCTCTGCAGCATATTCGGGGCCGATCAGTGCCGCTAGTTTCAATGCGAGGTTACGGCTGCCGTTTACGAGTGATCCCCATTGCTTGCGCCCTTCCCACCAGCGATCATAGGCGGTATTGGTCCGGAACACAAGCAGCATCGAAATCACAAAGCCCAGCAGTGAATGCATGAGCGAGATGTTTTTCAGGTCGTTGTTCTCGGTGATTTTGAAATGTATTATAATAATGTAAGCGACAACGCTGGAATAGGCCGCCATGGTCAGGATCATCGGCGCGAGTTTGCGCACGGTGTCGGCCTTCTGGAAATAGAAAATGTAACGGAACCACTCTTTGGGGTTGTAATCGATCATATGAGCCTGACGTGGTCGATGAGCTTGAAAAATTCTTTAAAGCATTTGGCGGTAAGGCGGGCGTCTTCCAATGCATTATGCGTCTCCTCTTCCCGTTCGAACCCAAAATAGCTTGCCACCGAACCGAGGCTCAGCGAGCGCGGCACTTGTTTGCCGTTCTTTTCGAGGATTTGGAAGAACAGGTAGGAAACGGTGTGGAGGTCGAGCTGCTTGTTGGAGAAGCCCCATTTCATTTTCTCGTTGCGGTAGGCGAAGCGGAGAAAATTGATATCGTTGATCACGCTCTGTCCGCAGATAACCACATTGGCCAGGCTGGGTTTGCCGACGTTCAGTTTTTTGATCCATTTCTCGAATTCCGGGAGCACGTCGTAGATCATCGGGGCGTCTTCCAGGTCATCGAGCGACAAGCCGTGTACTTCTTCCGATTTAACTGAAAATGCCTCCTCATTCTCCGGATACACGTTTTGAAGGTACGTTCCGAGTGACCGCCAGTTGTCGTCAAAAAACTCGGCGCCGATCTGGATAATCTCGTTCCAACCCGGCTCCGGCCCGGTCATTTCAATATCTAAAACAAGGAAGGACATAGGCAGGCTAGCGGGGCTGAGTGAAAAATGGTCATGATTTGGAAACTCAAACTTATAGTTTTGTGTACAAAATTATGCAATCATTGCATGCAAGAAGATTCTACAAACACTCATTTATAGCAAATGGCTATCGATTTTAAAGAAATTCCGTCCCCGTGTTTCATATTGGAAGAGGAATTGCTCCGTAAAAACCTCGAACTGATCGATTCGGTCCAGAAGGCGGCGGGATGCCAGATTATCCTCGCATTGAAAGGATTTTCCATGTACAGCGCCTTCCCGATCGTGAAAGAATACCTCTCAGGCGCTACGGCCAGCTCGTTGAACGAGGTAAAGCTAATCAACGATTTCATGGGCTACCAGTCGCATACCTACATGCCGGCGTATCTCGACAGCGAGTTTGAGGAGATCATGCAGCGCAGCAGCCACATCACTTTCAACTCGCTCAGCCAATGGGAGCGGTTCCAGGGCAGAGTGGAGGCTTATAAGGCGGCCAACCCTGATAAGAGGCTCTCGTGCGGCATCCGCGTGAACCCGCAGTACTCGGAGGTGGGCACGGACATGTATAACCCGTGCGTACCGGGCTCGCGCCTGGGCGTCACGCGCGACAAGCTGCCCGACGAGCTTCCCGCAGGGCTCGACGGCATTCACTTTCATACGCTCTGCGAAAATGGCAGCGACACTCTGGAGCGTACACTCTCCGCATTGGAAGAAAGATTCGGCGATTTGCTGCATCAGGCGAAGTGGCTCAATATGGGCGGCGGCCACCTGATGACGAGGGAAGGGTATGACATTAGTAAGCTAATTAAATTAGTTAGTACTATCAAAGAAAAGTACAATCTGGAAGTGATCCTCGAACCGGGTTCAGCCATCGCCTGGCGCACCGGAATATTGTACACCACAGTGCTCGATGTGCTCGATAGCCAGGGGATCGATGTCGCCATTCTCGACACCTCTTTCGCGGCCCACATGCCCGATACATTGGAGATGCCTTACAAGCCTGCGATACGCGGCGCATACCAGGAGCCGGAAGCAGGAAAGCCGACTTACAGACTAGGCGGAATGACCTGCCTCGCAGGTGACTATATGGGCGACTACTCGTTCGACAAGCCGCTCGAAATTGGAGATAAAATCATATTTGAGGATATGATCCACTATACCATGGTGAAGACTACAACATTTAACGGTGTTAATTTACCTTCCATAGGGATATGGAAAACTGACCGAAAATTTCAATTGATCCGTTCTTACGGCTACGAAAGTTTCAAAGACAGGTTATCGTAGTAAGAGTAAACTGATTTGTGGGTATCGGTTACTTGTGGCTTGAAGCGATTCGCGGAAATGTTCAATGATTGAATGACCGAATGATTGAATGACTGAATAAAAAATATTCGGTCATTCAATCATTCGGTCATTCAAAATTAATTCTTCGGCAGCATCGGAAAGAGCCTTCTCACCTCCTCAGCAGAGGGCTGCTTCCCGTACTCGGTGATCTCAAAAACCTCCACATATTTCACCTTCTCTGCCTTCTCCGTACCGTACCATTTTTCCAGTGAAGTCTTGATTTCCGGGTTCACGGAAGAGCGTCTTTCCATGGAGCTAAACAGCCATTTTTTTCGTTCAGTCACGTCTTTGGGAACGTTAGCAAGATCACCATTTGTCCAAGGAAGCCACTCATAAAATTGGGAAACGTGTGCATCCAGTCCGTCCACTTTTTTAGCAAGCGTTTCGGTGATATCGATGGCGATATCCGGGCGGAACGGGTTCGGTCTTTGAAAACGGTCGCGGAAATAGAGGAAAACCGGATTTTTGGTAAGCGGAGGTACGCTGCTTAGAATATTGGGCACAATGACCAGGTACGCCGCATCCTGCACTACCACGCCCGTATTGCGGTGGTCGGGGTGATAATCATTTGTGCGGGGCGCGATGACAACGTCTGCATTCCATTCGCGGATTTTGCGGATCACGGCCAGGCGGTTTTCGAGGGTAGGGAATAGCTCGCCGTCGTGATTGTCGAGAATGTCGTATTGGATTCCCCAGCGGCGTGCAGCTTCCTGTGCCTCTTTGTAGCGGCGATTAGCTAATTCTCCGCCGCCGATATCCTGGTGGCCCTTATCGCCATTGGTGAGCGAAACGAACTTCACTTTGTGGCCCATGGACGAATAAATGGAGGCGATGCCGCCGGCGCCGAGGTCGCAGTCGTCGGGGTGTGCGCCGAAGACGATAATGTTGAGTGGTTTATTCGGGTCGGCCGAAGTTTGCGCCCAGGCGGTGGCGCCGCAAAATAGCAATGCGGGAAGAAGCAATAACTTTTTGATCATTTGTATGGAGATGATAAACGTTTGGAATAAATGCAAAATAGAAATTTAAATTCTGGAAAGGTCTGTTAT
>DATMSL010000236.1:0-8926 GCA_035565435.1 Dyadobacter sp.
AAATATTTTAAAATAAAGTTATGAATAGAGGAACGGTTAAGTTTTTTAATGATACCAAAGGGTTTGGTTTCATTGCTCCGGAAAATGGCGGAGATGACATTTTTGTACACACCACAGGTCTCAATGATGATATCCGTGAGAATGACAGTGTGTCTTACGAAGTTGAAGAAGGTAGAAAAGGCCTGAACGCAGTTAATGTAACTATTATCTAAGCGGCCCAAACATACAAAGCAATAGAAATCCTCCCGGTGCGGAGGATTTTTTGTTTTTTAGACCATACAGATGAAATTCACCATCCCGAAATATCCGAGATCGTTATCGCGAACAGTAGCGCAGCTATTAACAGATCTGCCAGCCACGCTTTTTGGAAAAGTGCTACTTGGCCTGGCCTCGCTCCTTGCCAGTTTACTTTCCTTCTTGCTTCGGTTTGTATTGCAATACCGGAAAACAGTGATACGTAAAAACCTGGCGAGCTCGTTTCCCTCCAAATCTTCCGGCGAGATTCGTACGCTTATGAGCGCATATTACCGCCATATGAGCGATCTTTTGCTCGAACCTTTTTTATTTTATCTGGCACCCGAAAGACTCAGAAAGCGCCTGGCTAAGTATATTAATCCGGAAGTTCTGGAATTGCTTCACGCAGACCAACGACCGGTCATAGTCTTCGCGTCGCATTACGGGAACTGGGAATACCTGATTAATCTTCCGCAAGTGACGGACTATCCGGTTTATACAGCCTACTCGCCGATCAAGAATGGCCTGATCGACAAGATGATGATCAGGTTACGTTCGTTCCTGGGAGTTAAACTTATTCCCAAGAAGGGATTTTATCGGCAAGCGTTGTCGCTGTTGCGCCAAACTACTAGTCCCAACTTATTAGTTGTCATTGCAGATCAGCGGCCTGCGCCTGGCAGCGACAAATTTCATGTTTCTTTTCTGGATCAGGATACTGCCGTTCAAACGGGAGGAGAACGGATGGCAGCTTCCTCGCAGGCGGCAGTCGTGTATGTTGAATCTCAAAAAATGTCTCGTTTCAGCTACGAGTTTACATTCCGGCTGATGGAGCACCCTGACCGGTCAACGCCTCTGAGCATTACAAAATCTTACTATCGTTTTCTGGAAAAGAGCATCGACCGCGCACCATCTTACTGGCTATGGTCACATAACCGGTGGAAAATTCCGGCGGCGGGGGCTATCCACTCATCTTAAATTCTTATCATGGCCCCACTTCTTATTCGGAAAGACACCATTTTTCAACCAGATTCGAGCCGTGTCATCGCGCGATTTCTATACAACGGCGACGACCGGAGTAAAGCACTGATATCGACTATTCTCGCTCTTGATACAAGCTCCCAAGTACGGCAGCTGAATAGCGTGCTGAGGAAGTATGCGAAGAGGCACCGAAATATTCTTAAGGTGTTTGAGCGGCATTTCCGAAAGCTGGAAGTCCTGCTCAACGCAATGCAAATAGAGCAGCAGGACATAGAAACCAGCCAGCGTCTGCTGATCGGTGCCTATTTCACGATGGAATACTCCATCGAAGCTGCCGCCTTTTTCAACCCATCCATTGTGGCCGACCCCGACCAGTCCGGCATCGAACCGGGCGAAACGCGCGTGATCCTGAGCTTTCGGGCTACGGGGGAAGGGCATATATCGTCTATTGTGTTCCGTTCGGCACTTATTGATCAAAACGATGATATTGTCATCGAGACACCTGGCCGGTTACTCGATTCTCCCGAGCATGTGCGCAACCACATCTATAAGAAAAAGTCGTTTTTGTCAAAATTGGGCGAAATGCAGGATTTGGATAATCTTGCGTACGCCACTTTGGAAAGAAAGTTGACCGAGACTTTTACGTACGAAGAACTCAAACGGTATGTGGAAGAAACCAGCAGGTTGCCGGAAATGGACATTGCGGGCGCGGTGTTTCTCCGAGAGGTAATGTGGCTGGCCTCGTCGCACTACGAAATGGATTTTTCCCTTGACACCGACATCTCAGAACGTGTGATCTTTCCCATCGCCGATACGGAAAAAAGAGGTATCGAAGATGCCAGGTTTGTCTGTTTCACCGATGAGAAGCAAGAACGGACCTACTATGCTACCTACACGGCATACGATGGCGTCAATATCCTGCCCAAGCTGTTGACCACCCGGGACTTCTATCATTTCAAAGTACTGCCGCTTCACGGAGAGATTGCGCAAAACAAGGGCATGGCACTTTTCCCCCGCAAGATCAAGGGTAAATACGCCATGCTTTGCCGCATAGACGGCGTCAACAATTACATTGCCTATTCGGATAATATCAGCGTTTGGCGCAAGGCCACGTTGATCCAGACGCCCAAATTCCCCTGGGAATTCGTTCAAATCGGCAATTGCGGCTCACCCATTGAAACCCGGGCCGGATGGCTGGTATTGACCCACGGAGTCGGCCCGATGCGGGAGTACGTGCTAGGTGCATCGCTGTTTGAATTGGAAAGTCCTGAAAATGAGATAGGGCGTCTGATTAACCCCCTACTAATCCCCAATGCAAGCGAGCGCGATGGTTATGTGCCGAATGTCGTGTATTCCTGCGGCGCATTTGTGCACAATCAGAGTCTGATTATCCCCTATGCGACTTCCGACTATGCTTCTACTTATGCAGTGGTCAATTTAGAAGAATTATTAGAAGATCTTATCGTCGACAAGAACTAATGCCGGAGAATTTCTTCGTAGACGTTCATGTAATTGTCCACCATTTTTTCTTTCGAAAACATCGCCTTCGCCCATTGGCGGCATCCCTGCCTGTCAAGCTGTGCAACCTTTTTTACAGCCTGAACGGCCTCACCGATTGTATGCACCAGGAACCCGGTTTTCCCATCGACAATCAGCTCGCACATCGAGCCACGGTTAAAGGCGATCACCGGTGTACCGCAAAACATCGATTCAGCGACGCTTAAACCGAAAGGTTCGTCGAATTGGATCGGGTGAAGCAGAGCGAGCGCCTTTCCGAGTAAGGTTCTCCGCTCGGATGGCCCGACATTTCCAATATAAAAAACCGATCGTTCGTCGATGCAGGGCTTAATCTTTTGCTCGAAGTAGGCATCGTCCTGAATCAGCCCCGCGATCAACAGGACCTTTCCGGACTCCCGGGCTATCTGAATCGCTTCCAGCGTTCCCTTTTCGGGATGAATACGTCCGAAAAATAGCAGATAGTCTTGCGGGTTTCTCTCGAAAGGGAAATCCTTGCCGTCGACACCGTTATATACTGTTGCAATGTAGTCCAGTTCGTCGCTACGATCGGCATTGCTAATGGATGCGTAAAAACATGATCCGTTATACTTACGATAGACATCCAGGATTTTCGGAGATGAAAACCCATGGATCGTCGTCAGCATTGGGGTGCGGATAAGCTTTGAGTAGGTTAGTGGCAGAAAATCGAAATGATTGTGGATCAGATCAAACCGCGAGGCATTTTCCATTAGATGGCTGATATGCAAGCATTCGGCGACCTTCGGGTCTACGTCCCTGTCTTCCGCGTAGGGAGCGTGTGAGGTTCCTTCCAGTTTTGCCGTAGTCATCGAATCGGTTGTGGCAAAAAGCGTTACATCTACCCCCTTCTCGACGAGCCCCTCCGTCAGATAGGAAGCCACCTGCTCCCATGGCCCATATTGCCGGGGCGGTGTGCGCCATGCGATCGATGACAGTACAGCTACTCTCATACCAGTTCGGCTTCCATTTTGGTGACTTCCTCAAATGCTTCAAGCACGCTTAAATGGGAGATCAGGTAGGCCAATGTGCTCTCGGCTCCCTGGTTTCGGTTGACGCCTGTGCTTTCCAATCCGTCGCAGCAGCCTTTTGTTTCAAAATCGTAAAGGCTTACCCGGAGGTCGTTTTCTCCTAAAAACCACATGAAACAGGTGGATAATTTCTGGATATAGGATTGATCTTTCGTAAGCCGGAATGCTTGATGGAACATCAATACCATGGCAAGCGCATCCAGTGGTTGCTGAGCAAACATCGATTGCTCGCGGTCTCTGCCGTACCAGTTCTCATTGCCCACCACCGACAAATAGCCATTTCGGAGCGTTACATCCGAAAGGAAGTCCATGCTTTCTATTGCTACTTCGAAGACGCGGGGATCGTGCAAAAACTCCGCAGCATGCAGGAGCGCCAAAGGCAAAAATGCATTGTCATAGGCTAGCAGCGATTCAAACCATTGCCAATCACTGCTGCGGTGGATGTCATATTCGGCAAGAAGCCTGCCGGTCAGAGTCCCCAGTATTTTGAGCATTCCTTCATCTGTCGGATTGCTTTTCAGATAATGGCATATCCCAACAATGGTGTTGGCGATACTTCGGATGGATCTCAGACTGATAAAATTCGGCACGGCGTCGAAGAAAATCTCGCGGCCGGTCTGGTAATAGGCGTCATTAGGCGCATTCCCGAGCAGATAGCCCAACGACCAAATCGTGCGACCAAAAGAGTCCTCCGACCCCACTTCATCCAGGAAGTTACGGTTGAAGCTCAGGAAGTTTCTGAACATGCCGTCCTGGGTCTGCATGTAATTGATGTAGCTCAGATAGGTGGGCGACAATTTTAAGGCAAGTGGATGCTTGTTTCTTTTGTAGGTCATTAGCACCATCAGCAAGGCCCTTGCATTATCATCCAGGCAATAGCCTTCTTTCAGGTTCGGGATCCCGTATTTGGCGTGCTGGATAATGCCGGTGTCGTCGGTGAGGCGCTGCACATGATCGAGCAGGAATGGCGGGAGCGCAAGCGGGTCGAGAATCATTGGATTGCCCGATTCAAGATCCAGTCCGATTTTCGCTATTGATTCCGCCAATTCCAGGTATTTTTCCCCGATTTTCGGCCAGGTTATTTCGCGGCCATAATCAAATGCATTCTTGCGGAGCTGCCGCATCTGGTCGGGATGATCCAGCAGTTCAAGCAATATCTCGGTGAGTGCCGGAGAATCGTGGAAATTGAAAAGGCGGCCCCTGCCATCGGCGAGCATTTCTGCTGCATGCCAATAGGGCGTAGAGATCACTGCATTGCCGGCTCCGATCGCATAAGAAAGCGTTCCGCTGGTGATCTGAGCCTCGCTGGTATAAGGGGTGATATAGATATCGGAGGCAGAGAGGTATTTGAAAAGCTCGGACTGACTGATGAACTCGTTCAAAAATACGACATGCTTTTCAATACCCAGCTGTTTTACCAGGCCTGCAAGGAATACACGGTATTCTTCCCCGGCATGCCTGACAACGTTGGGATGTGTTTTTCCAAGCACAATGTAGACAAGTTGCGGGTACTTCTTCACAACCTCGGGCAAGGCCCTCAACACTGTCTCGATTCCTTTATTACGCCCGATAAACCCGAAGGTCAATAGGACCTGTTTGGAGGAAAGTTTGAACTCTTTCTTAGCCAGAAGCTGACCGAAGTGTATGTCCGGCACGCCATGTGCTATCAGGGCGATCTTGTCTGTGGCTACCCGGTAGACATCGGATAGCATATCGACCGCGGTCTGGCTCATGACAACCACGGACTGCGCAATTTTACATATCTCTGTCATGACAGCCTTCTGATTGTAGGAAGGTGTTTTCAGGACGGTATGAAGCGTCACGATCAGCGGAATTTTGAGCCGGTGCAATAGCGGCAGGATGTAGATGCCGTCCTGCCCGCCGAAAATGCCGAATTCGTGTTCTAGAATGCAGACATCGGCCCCGCTCAGGTTAATGACATTGGCTGCTTCCAGGTAATCTGTCTGCTCTTCCTGCCGGATAGTGAGCTTGACCTCTTTGGGATAATCATAATGCAGGCCATTGTCGTCAATGGCGGTCACAAAGCCTTGCAAGCCGCCGACCACGGCTTCCTCTCCGACGCTAGAATGAAATAAGTTCTGGGTAAAAGTACCAATTCCGCACTCCCTTGGCGGGTAGGTTCCTATAAAGGCAATTTTCATTTCGGCCGTTTGTTGATTTGTTGTAAGATAACCTAATTAAACGGCATTACCCGGGAATATTTCAGCTGCCACCAAATACTTAACAGAATCTCCATGAATTAATAAAACATGTTGAATATCAAGCAAAAGTGCCTACCTTACAACAAAACTAAAAACCATGTCGAAAGAAAAAAACCAGCAGAAGAGTGACAAGAAAAAGCCCGCCAAAAACCTAAAAGAAAAGCGCGCGGACAAGAAGGAGAAGCGGGATAGTAAGTCGAAGGGCGACTAGATGACGCGCGTTTCAGTCAAACATAGGATAGATTACGCCTACGATCACAAGGTGCTTCTGTCCCCCCACAGATTCCGCCTTGCTCCGCAGCGCGATACCCATACGATCATCGAAGGATACAGTTTTGTTCTGCGGCCCGCTAATCGCCTATACTGGCAACACGATGTTTACGGTAATAAAATAGCGCGGGCCGATTTCGATGAGAAAACAGATTTTATGTCGGTGGAGGTTACTCTGGAAATCGAGTTGACCAGTTTGAACCCCTTCGATGTACTGGTCGACGATGAATCGCAGTACTTCCCATTTTTGTATCCTTCGATCGTTAAAAATGCTTTGCTGCCATATTTACAAATCGTAGACAGGAGTTCTGCCCTCACTGCGTTCGTTGGCTGCACCGAAAAGTTTCATGGTGAAACCCTCTCATTCTTGGTGAAACTCAATCAACATGTTAGTAACCATATCCGGTACGTTCATAGATTAGAACCAGGCGTGCAATCATGCGAGATGACCCTGAGAACCCGGACTGGTTCTTGCCGAGACACAGCGTGGCTCATGGTTCAGGTGCTAAGACGGTTAGGGCTGGCAAGCAGGTTTGTATCAGGTTATCTGATACAATTAGGTACCACATCGGGCGACTCTGTTGAATTGCATGCCTGGGCCGAAGTTTTCATACCAGGGGCATGCTGGATTGGTTTGGACACGACCTCAGGCCTGTTTACCAGTGAAGGCCATATCTCACTTGCGATTGGCCCCGGTCCCGAGCAAGTGGCGCCGGTCCAGGGGATGACTGAGCAATGCTCGGCCAATATGAGCTACAGATGCGAAGTAAATTCAATTGAATAACTTACACTAGACGCGCCTTTCCAGAGGGAGATTGTCCCATCATAACCGAAATATGGAAATTACAGGTGACAGTCGACACTGGCCTGTATCCTACTGGCTCAAAGGGAGACTTCTTACACGCCTCCACTACAAGCCTCAACAGCAGAATCTTCAAGACAGGAATGGCAAAGCGGCCTGAACAACAATTCCCCCCGACGGATTTGTGCTCATGGGCGAGGTCTCGACCTGCAAGTCGCTTTCAAGTTCGCGATCTTTATTAGATTCGCAACTCGTCAACGCTGTGTGTCAAAATCCTGCCTTTGGTGTAGAAGCGGACGGGGTTTATATTGGTTTACGATAGAAATGCTCTTCCGACGCCGGCTTGCGACGGCCGCGAAGGTAGGGCTCCTGATACTGCTGATAAAACTGCTTTCTGAAATCTTTGTACGATTTTACGGCGCCAATCTTGTGCATCAACCAGATGTAGTACCAGGCTAAATCTATTTGATAGGGCTTGAATCCGCTTCGCGCGCTTTTGGGAAACAGGTGGTGGTTGTTATGCCACTCTCCCGCTACTATTCCGGGCCATACCTGATTCACAGAATTATCGTCGGTATTAAAATCAATCCCCTCCCGCTGCACATTCTGTCCTTTACCATGCCCCTCATAATTAAATGTTCTCACACCGACGGCCCAAAAGCCCGCGGCGCCAAATAATGTGCAGGCCAGTGCATGTCCGCCCAGAAGAAAAAAAGCCGCATACCAAAATGACCAATTAACTACCCAGCTCAACAGACCTCGTCCCGGGTTCACATAGGAACCCCACTTCAAATATTGCGCATAATTATTCCCTGCTATCCCGGTATGTTTCATCAGCAGCTTTACCCGGTTGTAATCAGCCTCTGAAAGATCCTGGGCAATCGGCTGATGATTGACATCCGCCAGAAAGCAATACAGAAAACCCGCCTGTGCGTTATAAGGATCGCCCGGCTTATCTGATTTTGCGTGATGCACATGATGGGATATGACGTAAATCTCCTCTGGGATCATACTTATCGTCAAGTTCTGTGTGAAAAAGCGCCAGAATTTGTTTTTGAATTTGTAAGCGCCGTGCGTGCAGTACCGGTGGTGCCAGATCGTCCCGTGCGTCCCCATGATAATCATACTATAGACAAAAGCAGCGGCAAGCAACCCTAAACTGAAAAACTGGACAATGAACAAGTATAAGAAAGGCACCATAACGGCTACTTTTGCCCAGCTCATCACTGGGAGCCAGTTTCGGCGGTCTGCAAATATGTTTAAACGCGAAAAAAATTCTCTCAAGATTTGCCCGCTGCTCGGCTTGACCAAGTTTCCTTGATGATCCTTCCATCCGTAAGAAGGCGGCCTTAAAACTGCGTCAATAAAAGCCATAATAAACTGTTTGATATATACTTAATAATTCAAGGGATTTGCTTGGGGTGATCGCATCCTGGAAACCTGGCGCACCGAAGCATTCCAGGCTGATTAAACGCACAAGCAAAGCGGTCAAAAACATTTTGTTCTCCTGGTATTTCCGACCAAACTCTCCGGCAGTCTTCCTGACAATCGGTGCTAACTCCGGATACTGTACGCGGCAGACTTAGGGGAGCAAATGATGATCAATCTAGTAATTCAGGCTGCCGATATGCCAAACGAGCCATTTATGTGGCGGAGAAGTTAACTGTTGCTTCTAATTGGTGCGTTGGATAATGCTGGCTGATAAAGCTACCATCGTTAAGTAACGGGTAGAGCTTACCCTCCACCAATTGCACCAGTTGAAAGATGACTGCCAGAACGAGCCCGGCAGCAAAATGCATTGACAAAATCCATTCCTCATTTTTGAGGTTGGGAAGAACAGACTTTTTTCAAGGGAG
>DATMSL010000237.1:0-14780 GCA_035565435.1 Dyadobacter sp.
AAAAGACAAAAAACTCCTTTATTGACCACCCAGTTATTACCTTTGCACCAGGTAAGCGGCAGAGCACCTGAATCAGCCCATGGGAATATTTTCGAAAACATGCGAGTATGCTATGCGGGCGGTGTTTTACATTGCCCAAAAGTCGGAAGAAGGACAAAAGGTCGGAATCCGGGAGATTGCCGTGCATATCAACTCACCTGAACCATTCCTGGCCAAAATCCTGCAAAAGCTCAGTAAAGACGGGCTTATCCTGTCCTCCAAAGGTCCTAACGGCGGTTTTTATGTGGATTCGGGAGGCTTGCAACGTCCCCTGGCTGACATTGTACGTGCGATCGAAGGCGACAGCATTTTCACCGGCTGCGGAATGGGCCTCAGTTATTGCTCGGAGGCCAACCCGTGTCCGCTGCACAACGATTTCAAAAAGATCAGGAGCCAGATCGTGGTCATGCTGCAGAACACTTCGATCGGTAAGTTCAATGAAGGGCTGCTCGCCGGGCATCTTACCCTCAACAAATAATTTTTTTACCTAAATAAAGGACAAAAATATCCTTTATTTTTAAACTTCAAATTCATGTCCCCACTACAAAAAGAGCTCGTAAAAGCCACAGTGCCAGTTCTGAAAGAGCACGGCGTTTTACTTACCACTCATTTTTACAGCCGGATGTTCACGCACAACCCTGAGTTGAAGCACCTTTTCAACATGGGTAACCAGCAAAACAAACGTCAGCAAACCGCTCTTGCCATGGCGGTATTGGCCTACGCAGAGCATATTGAGGACCCGTCGGTGCTCCTGCCGGTAGTCGACACCATCGGACACAAGCATGCGAGCCTGCACATTCGCCCGGAGCATTACGCGATTGTGGGCCGGCACCTCATTGCCTCCATTGCCGAAGTACTCGGCGAGGCGGCCACGCCCGAGTTGCTCGACGCATGGACTGTCGCCTATAACCAACTGGCAACGCTTATGAGCGGGCACGAGCAGACCTTGTACGACGAAAAAGTGAGCGTGTCGGGCGGCTGGTCGGGCTGGCGGCCATTTGTGGTGCGCAAAAAAGTGAAGGAATCGGACGAAATCACTTCTTTCTATCTCTACCCGGTCGATGGTGGGGCGGTGGCCGATTTTAAACCGGGCCAATACATCAGCGTCCGGTTGTTCCTCCCCGAAATCAACCTGCAACAGCCACGGCAATACAGCCTTTCGAGCGCGCCGAATGGTGAGTACTACCGCATTTCGGTGAAACGTGAAGCCGGCAGCCAGCACCCCGACGGCATGATCAGCAACCGCCTGCACGATTTCGTGGAGCCGGGCGACGTGGTCGATCTTTCGGCGCCATCCGGCAATTTCACCCTGCAAGCGGAAGATGGCACACCGCAGGTATTCATCAGCGGCGGCGTGGGCCAGACTCCGTTAATATCCATGCTCGAAACCCTCGTACGCACCGAGGCGACCGCTCCCATCACGTGGGTGCACGGGTGCCGCAGTGAGCAGGTACACGCATTCAAGGCCGATTTGCATGCCATTTCCGAAGCGGTGGCCAACGTAGAAAAACATTTCTTCTACGATTCCGCCGACAAGCTGGCCGCGAACGAATACCTTGGCTGGGTATCCCTCGACCAGCTTCCGGAAGAGGCGCTGCATCCCGACGCCAAATACTACATCTGCGGCCCGGGGCCTTTCATTCGCCAGCATTACCGCTTCCTGATCGACCGCGGCATCGAGCAATCGAACATCCATTTTGAAGAATTCGGCCCGCTTTCATTGTCGGTCAACTAACTAGCAAAGGGAGGCAGCCCACTCCTGCCTCCCCCACGCTACCCATCCTGCAAGCACGCCGCAAACAATGTTGAACACGGGCGACTCACCTCTCGAAAGGTGAAAAACCATCGCGCAAACCATAAGCAATACCACCGCAGCTGCAGCAACAAAGGTTAATGCCGGCCGGATATTCGTCAACGCGGGTAGTACCAGGCCGATGCCGCCCAGCAAATCGGCAACACCCGTCAGTTTCACTACCAACGGCGGTATCTGCCCCGTCCATGGCCACATGGCCGAAAGTGCTTCTGCGGGTTGAAACAGTTTCATCCAGGCTGCCCAGACGAGTGTTATCGACAATAGTACCTGCGTCAGCCACAATGCGATATGCAGCCCCTTCGAAAATTTCCTGATTGCCATAAAAATGATGTTTTGTGAGGAAGCAAAAGTATTTATCTTCGCTTTCCGTTCGATAGTACTTTCCCATTTGGATAGTACTTTCCAATCGGATAGTAATGCAGACCATCACTCGTAAATACTTGAAATGCTGACAGGAAACGGCTGCCCCAAAACCGCATTATCGATCCGCGATGCGCTCGAAGCGCTGGAAGGGCGATGGAAATTACTGATACTTTTCGCGCTATCGTCGGGGCCGAAGCGATTCAGGCAACTCTCCGCCGAAGTTACCGGTATTACCGACAAGGTTTTATCCAAAGAGCTAAAAGCATTGGAAATGAACCGACTGATCAAACGGCAGGTTTTCGACACTTTCCCGCCGACCGTCGAATACTCCATCACCGAACATGGCGCGTCGCTCGAAAAGGTGCTGGAAGAGCTGCATTACTGGGGCTTGGCGCACCGGGCGAAGATTATTGGGTGATAACTAAAAGGCGTTCACGAATCTCACGAACGCCTTTTGCATTACATTTAAACCTAATTTATGAGCTCTTGTGCATTTATCTACGTATCAGTATCTGACGGGTGGTTTGAGAACCATCTGTTTTTATGATGATCAGGAAGTAAGCGCCTTCGGGGAATTTGCTCACATCGACGAATGACCGGAATCCGGTGGATTGATATACCTCCGACCCGCTTGCTGTGAGGATTTTCAAATTCAGCACCCGGTCATTGTCCTTGAAATCGATATTCAACCGGTTGGAAACGGGGTTCGGGTAAATCGTAGCCGATTCCAATGCTTCATCCTCAGTCAAACGGGTTGCTTCCCTTTCGATAGCTTCCGATAAACCACCTCCTTCTTCGTCCGGCACCGGGGCAGTACTATTTCCCATCAAGTAGGCTGGTAGATACCGCCAGGGGCCATAAGACTGCCCGGTTAATGCCAAAACAGGATCATATTTAACGCGCACCCGCACCTTGGTACCCGGCCCTTGCTTGTCGATCACATTTTTCAGCTCCAATCCAGTAGTACCTAAGTTCGAATAGGTATTTTGTGAATTTGTCGATTGAGTACTATTAGTAGTACGGTTGTTGCTGCCTTTGGAGAAACCTTGTCCTGTCGGTTTGGTTTCCCAGACTAGCTTGCCTTTGTTTCGGCCGGTGAAGGATTTGGTGAAGAGGCCTGCGCCGAAGTTGAGTTGGGGGAATTGGGTGTGGTTAATAGGGGTGGCGAGGTCGGTGTTGTAGAGGCGGGCATTGTTGCGGGTGCCGCTACCATTGTTGCCCTTAAAGATGAACGCAGAGCCTTTGCTATTATAAAGAGGTGCGCCAATCAGGATATCTGAATAACTGTCTCCATTGACGTCCCCCGCGAACGCGACGGATATACCAAGTTGCGAGTTAATTACACTGCTTTCAAACTTTAATGAACTGGTTAAAGTCACGCCAGTCGGGGAGCCAAAAAACATGAAAGCTGCTCCATTTTTTGTAGGGGAATAATTCATCGCTCCGACTATTAAATCGCTGTAACCATCCCCATTGTAATCCCCCGCCCCAGACACTGAATTGCCAAAGTAAGATGGTTCTTCAGCTGTCAAAGTAGTTTTTGAAGAATTATTGGAGATACCAGCGGCTGAGCCATAATAGATTAATGCAGCTCCCACGCCTTCATCAGTTGCCGCACAACCGACAGCAATATCATTAAATCCATCGGCATTTAAGTCGCCTACACTGGAAACACTATATCCCATCCTGGTTCCACTTACATTATTTTCCAAGGTCGTTGGTACGTTAGTTATTCCCGCTATTGATCCATGGAAAATTAATGCTGCTCCTTCCGAACCTTGTCCGTTGCTATGAAACGGCACTCCGACAATAATATCATCAAAGCCGTCAGCGTTCACATCACCTGCACATCCCAAGGAAAGTCCGAATTCTTCTCCTTGTTGATTCCCTTCCAAAGTGATTGCGGCAGTAGTGCTAACACCTTGTTGTGAACCATGGTAAATCACTACTGCCCCTTCATCGAATTGTTTATCATAATTCGGATCGCCCACCAATACATCGTCAAAGCCGTCGCCGTTCACATCACCAGCACTAGAAACTGTCCATCCGAAAGAGCTTTCGGTTTGATCGTTTTTAAGTACAGAAAATGTATCTGTATTTAATCCTTGACTTGACCCGTAGTAAACCAAAGCTCCGCCCTCAATCAAACCCTTCTGTGCATCCCAACTTACAAAATAGCTAATGTCGCCGATGACTACATCTCCAAAGCCGTCGCCGTTCACATCGCCAGCTGAGGAGACAGAGTATCCCAGCATGTGACTGCCAGGAACGTTCTCGATTTTGGTGAAGGTATTGAGATCGATCCCCTGCAACGACCCATAGTAAATGTAAGCCGCTCCCGAGTTTGGCTGCCCACTGTTGTACTCGTAAGCGCCGATAATAATGTCGCTAAAACCGTCGCCATTTACATCCCCGGCATTTGCAACAGAATGCCCGAATTGGCAGGAATTCTGAAATCCATTCAGCTCTTGAGAATAGCCATTCGTCGCAATTGGCCTTCCATGCCAAACAAAGACACTCCCCTCGTCCGTCTGCCCATGATCAAACGCATAACTCCCCACCAATACATCACTAAACCCATCCCCGTTCACATCACCGGCCGGTGCCACCGCACTACCCAACCATGCATCACCCTGGTTGCTTTCCAGGATCGATACCGGCGTTGCGTTGAGTCCGTTTTGAGAGCCTTGGTAAATAAATGCTGCTCCTTCATTAAGCTGTCCTTTGTCGTAGTATCTGGCCCCAACGATTAAATCAGCAAATCCATCCGCATTCACGTCACCCGCACACGCGACCGAGATGCCAAACTGCGCTTCTGTCTGGTCACTTTCGAGTGTCAGCACGGGTACCGTGTTAATGCCGTTGGCAGAGCCATAATGGATCATGACCACGCCTTCGTTGCTGCTGCCTTTGTCGTATTGATACGCGCCAAGCGCAATGTCAGAGAAGCCATCCCCGTTCACATCGCCCGCGGATGAAAGCGCATGCCCGAGCCGGGCGTCGACCTGATTGCTTTCAATGATGGTCGGATTGGCAGTTATCAGCCCATTTACCGAGCCCCGGAAAACGAATGCTGCACCTTCCAGGGCTTGCCCATTACTGTAAAACCGTGCACCGGCCATTACATCACTGAAGCCATCACCATCCACATCGCCCGCGCCTGCCACGGCAAAGCCCATCATAGCATTGGGTTGGTTACATTCCATAAATGTTACCAATCCCAAGCCATTAGGTGCACCCAGGACCAGGACACCTACGCCCTCATTGGACTGCCCGTTGTCAAACTGATGGGCACCGGCAAGCATGTCAGAGTAACCGTCGCCGTTCACATCGCCTGCCATGGCGACAGAAATGCCCAAATTCGCTTCTGCCTGATCGAGCTTGAAAACGTAAGGGATGTTGGTTATCAGCCCGTTTGCAGAGCCTTTGTAGATCATCACAACACCTTCATTGGATGCGGGGGCATCATAAAACGGAATTCCCACCATAATATCGGAGAAACCATCTTTATTGATATCCCCGGCGTTGCTCACCGAATATCCCATTTGCGCATTGGCCTGGTTGCATTCCAGTACCGTTGCTGCCAGACTTATTCCGCCAGCCGTGCCGGGGTAGAGAAAAGCGGCGCCTTCGTCGGCCTGCCCGTTGTCGTATTTGGGGGCGCCTACCAGAATGTCGCTATAACCGTCCCCGTTCACATCGCCTGCGGTGGAAACTGAAAAGCCCAGCCATGCAGAAGTCTGGTTGATTTCCAGTGTTTTATCGGCGTTGGCGGGATTGCCGTTGGCAATGATCGGGTCGATGGTGACGGGGTAAGTTGCATCTGTAACATCGACGTTGATTTCGATTTGCTTTCCGGAAAGTGCAATGCTGGCTGCAAGCGGCTTGCGGTCTGCGTCCCAGCATTTCAGGTCGCTGTATGTGAGCCGGTCGGTTTGCTTGTTGCAGTTATCGGAATAGAATATTAAATGGTCAGTATCCTGCTGACGCGCATGCAGCCCGTACAGTGACAGGCGCATGGACAATTCCCGCGTATTTACAGGCGCCTGGGAAATAATGAAGTTCTGTCGGATACCCGCCTGGTTGTTAATGAATTCTTCGGTAAAGACATCGTGTAGGATGGTGAGCGTATCATTGCTACGATCCGTTACAGCATCGGCTTCGGGCTTGGCAACTAGCTTTCCATCCGCGTAAACGCCTTCATTGATAAGCTCCATTCGGAAGTTCTGTCCTGCCGAATCGATGCGGTTCTGAACGGTCAGTTTTCCGGGCCGGTAATAGGCTCTGAGATTATGCTGTCGGTTTGGACTTTGAAGCGCATGATGCGCCGAATCGTAAGTAATGTGGTACTCCCGCCTGACAATACCGTTTTGAATGCTGGTCAATGTGCTGCCCGTTGGAGTGTTTGCCAACAAACGCTTCTCCGTATCCGGCCGAATGGAAGGAGTCTGCTTCTCCTGATTGCGGATTATCATCGCCAGAGCCAGAAGGATTACAAGAGCAGCCATTGTTACCGCGCCTCCCATGATCGTGTAGTGCTTTTTCATAAACTCATCGTGTTTTATTTGAAGAGATATTTCTGCAGATTGAAATTACAAGTTGACACCGAGCAGATTAGGAAGAAGAAAGCGATGTCCAATCGGTTAGAAATCATTGATTCTTCGGGAATAAAAAATGCTTCCCGAAATTTCCGGGAAGCATTTTAAATATGATACTGGTATCAAA
This sequence comes from Dyadobacter sp., assembly GCA_035565435.1. Classification (GTDB taxonomy): domain Bacteria; phylum Bacteroidota; class Bacteroidia; order Cytophagales; family Spirosomataceae; genus Dyadobacter. Next base: position 6,941 of record DATMSL010000237.1, read on the forward strand.
TGAGAGATTCAATTAGCGGTAACGCACCGCTACCAACGCTCTTCTGCAATCTCGTCTTCTATCCTCTGATTAATATCAATCCGTGCATCGCGAAAGACGAAAACCGTCGTACCCCATTCCCTCGAATAACGATTGCTCACCGAATCCGCGGCGAAACCCGTGGCAAACAGTGGCCCCGTTTCTTTCAGTTCGGTTCCGCTGTTGTGCCATTCTTTGACGCGGATCACGTGTCTGTATTTTCGGGTCAGGTCGAACCAGTCTAAGTAATCGGCATTGAAAGCGACGGCTCTGACGCCTTCTTTGGTATAGTAATTAATGGCCCCGGCCTGGCCGTAGTTGTCGCAAAGTACCAGCGTAACGGCACGGTCGGGCATGGAGGCGTAGGCGGCGTCGACTTTGGCGGCCAGCTCGCGCCAGCCGAGCATATCGGCAAAATCCTGCGGTAACTGATGATCCTTCCCATCCTCCCAGCGCAGCATGCCCAGCTTTTGGTATGGTGCCGGATTGGCGATGATCTGTTCCGGGGTTTTGTTGGGGAACGCCGCATTGAACAGCGGGATGAATAGTACCACGGGGATCAGCACAAATACAGCCCGCAGCCAGGCCGCGCTGACTTTTTCGGCAATGTAAACGGCCCCGAATGCAACGTAAACTGGATAAATGCCAATGGCATAATAGCCTTTCGCGCGCAGGTAGGTGAACACAGCCAGGGTAAGAATGATCGCAAAAAAGAACAAACGGTAGGGTGCAAACGGCCGGTATGCCAGCAGCCCGTAAAGCCCGGCGACGATCACAAACAGCGCGCCCATGAAGTAGAGCAATTGCTCTTTCAGGAAATCGGCGCGGTTCACATTGACGAGCTGCGTTTCGGCCAGCAGTTTCATATGGTGAAAAACAGGGAACTTATGCTGATACTGCCAGATCAGGTTAGGCGAAATGAGCAGCAATGCGAGCAGCAGAGCAAAATAAACGTGCTTGTTCAGCAGCAGGCTGCGTTGAGGCGTAAGCAAAATGGCGGGCAGCAAACCGACAACGGCGAATGCGATATTGTATTTATTTAAAAAACCGACGGCAAATACCACCGCGAACCCATAAAGCCACCGCTGTTTTTGGGTACTGATATAACTGATCAGACAGAAATAGAGTGTTGTCCAGCAAAGCACATCGATCGAATTGGGCTGAAAAAGCTGGTTCAGCCTCAGCAAAGCCGAAAACAATACACAGGAAGCAGCCAATACACAGGCAAACAGACTCCCACCAAGCCTCTCCACGGCCTTCCATACGACCAGGAGCGTCAGCGCTCCAAACAGGGCCGGGAAGAACCGCACAGTCCATTCCCCATTACCCAACGCGCGGATCACCCAGGCGACCCAGGAGGTAACCGGCGGCACCGACATGAATCCCCAGGCCAGGTGATTAGCCTGGTCGAGGTGCAGGTACTCGTCCCGGTGGAGGTCGTAGACCGGGCTAATGAGAAAATATTGAAGCAGGAATTTCAGGACGATAAAAATCAGCAGCAGGGCGGTTCTCCGGTTCATAAGTGTTAGTGATGTGCCTGGAAAAGAATGGGTAATTAAGCCATTTACTTTATTTTCTAAAACCCATTTTCACGACAGTATTGTCCGCCGGCCTTGGGCACCTGTCCGAAATCGAACATAGCACCTCACCGAGGCCAGATACAAGATATTGGTTTACAACCAAATAAACCATTCCAACAAATATGGAACGTATTTTTAGACAATACAGATTCGACCCTTAACTTGTCTTAACCCGGCCTGCCATGCTTCAAAACTATTTCAACATCGCCGTCCGCAGCCTGCTCAAAAACAAGCTGTTCTCTTTCATCAATATCTTCGGCCTTGCCCTGGGTATGGCTTGCAGCCTCCTGATTTGGCTGTGGGTAAAAGACGAGTTGTCTTTCAACCGCTTTTATCCCGGGATAGCGGACATCTACTACGTCCGCTCTGCCTACAATGAACGAGGCCAAACCGGCGTGGGCGACGTTACACCGGGTCCATGGCAGGAAACGCTGGAAAAGAACGTCACCGACGTCCGGGCCATTACCAAAATAACTTTTGAACGCGAGCTCCTTGTGCAGGTTGGAGAAAAGTCCACGAAGGAAACCGGTATCTATGCAACCAACGGCTTTTTCGAGGTATTCCAGACCCCATTCATCGAAGGCTCGGCCGGCAAGGCGATCGAACAGCCAACGTCCATTGCGATTTCCCGCAAAATGGCCGAAAAGTATTTCGGAAAAAGCAGTGCGGTGGGCAAAACACTGAAACTGAACAATACCTCGGACATGATCGTCAGCGCCGTGTTTGAAGACATTCCCCATAACTCGTCCGTGCGCTTCAACTGGATCGTGAACTTCAAAGCCCAGGAAGCTGACTGGATGAAATGGTGGGGCAATTACAGCTTCAAAACCTACGCATTGCTGGCTCCGGGCGCAGATCCGGCGAAAGTAGAAAAGGTCATGCGACAGGTCATCAAAAAAGCCGCACCGCCGGAGCTCACCTCGTTTCCGCTGCTGCAAAAAATGGCGGATACTTACCTGTACACCGAGTACGCCAATCTGAAACCATCGGGTGGTCGGATCGAATATGTACGCATATTTTCGGTGGTAGCGGTATTTATTCTGTTGATAGCCTGTGTGAACTTTATGAACCTGGCCACCGCCCGCTCGCTCAAACGCGCGCGGGAAGTAGGCGTTCGCAAGGTGGTAGGTGCTGAAAAGAAATTCCTCGTCATGCAATTCCTGGGCGAATCGCTGATCGTCAGTGCGCTGGCTTCAATATTGGCGACATTCCTCGTGCTGATCGCGCTCCCGGCATTCAACAAGATCGTCCTGAAAAACATCGAACTGCATTGGAACGACCCGTTCCTGTGGGGTTCCATTATTGGTTTGACGATCATTACCGGGATCGTCGCGGGCAGCTATCCTGCGCTGTACCTTTCGGCTATGCAGCCGGTGCGGATATTGAAAGGCAAAATGACTTTTTCAAACAGCAGCCTCCATTTGCGGAAAGGATTAGTCGTATTCCAGTTCAGCCTCTCCATTTTCCTGATCGTCGGCACACTGGTCATAGGCAATCAGATGAATTATATTCAGAACAAACGACTTGGCCTCGACAAGGAGAATGTCGTTTACATTCCGCTGGAAGGCGAGTTGGGCAACCGGCTGGAACCCTTCCGCCAGGAAATCCTCGCATCCCCGACAGTCTCCGCCGCTACTACTGTCGGTGAAATACCTACCAATATCTACAGCAACTCGGGCGATCTCGACTGGACTGGCCGTGACCCGGGCACCGACAACACCGTATATGCCACTTTTGTGGGCTATGATTTTACCAAAACCATGAATATCCGCATGGCTGCGGGGCGCGATTTCTCCAAAGAATTCGCCGCCGACACCACTAACTACATCATCAATGAGGCAGCAGCCCGCCTGATGAAAATGCAGGATCCCGTGGGAAAACAGGTGAAGTTCTGGATGGGTAAAGGCACTATTGTGGGCGTTATGAAAGACTTTCACATTACCTCCTTGCACACGGCGATCAAGCCGCTGATCCTGGTTCACTACAAGGGACTTAATACCGAGCACATGATGATCCGCATCAAGGCAGGCGAGACTTCCCGCGCGCTGGCACACATCGAGCAGGTAACACACGCATTCAACCCGAACTATCCTTTCACTTATCATTTCCTCGACGAATCTTTCGAGAAAATGTATCGATCCGAGCTGATCGTGGGCGCTCTCATCCGCTATTTCGGGATCATGGCGATTGTCATATCCTGCCTCGGCTTGCTCGGACTGGCCGCGTTCACAGTTGAGCAGCGCACAAAAGAAATCGGTATCAGAAAGGTACTTGGTGCCAATGTCGCCAGTGTGGTAACGCTCTTGTCGCGGGATTTTATCAAACTGGTGTTAATCGCCATCGTGCTGGCTACCCCGCCCTCCTGGTATGTGATGGATCGTTGGTTGAGCGACTTTGCCTACCGCACCGAGCTTTCCTGGCAAATATTCCTGCTCGCCGGGCTTATCGCTACGGGCATTGCATTGCTTACTGTCAGCTTCCAGAGTATTAAAGCCGCACTGACCAACCCCGTCCAATCGCTCAAAACCGAATAAACGGCATCCAAAATAAAGGCGGTCCGGTTTCCCGGACCGCCGCACACAAACCCATGCAGGCTATAACGCTACTGAGCTGCCGATGCCAGCACAGCCTGTGCACTCATAACAACCATCAGACTGCCGGAAGGTTTCGAAGGGTTTACAAAAATCATATACACATCGTGCGGCTTGCCGTCCGCTGCCGGAAGTTTCACAGGAATATCCAGGGTCGATGGTTTGAAATCCAGCTTATCCGACGGTTCCAGGAACTGCGACTCCCCTATCACCTTGCCGGTCGGACTGTCGAGCCGCAGCTCTACCTTGCCACCCGAAGCATTTAGCTGCGGCTTCGGTGCCATGGCCATCACGCGGAAAGCCGAAACGCCATTCAGATCGACTTGCTTCAGGCCCATATAAGCTCCCGTTTTCGAAGGAATGGCAAGGTTGTTACCGCCATAGGACATTTTATTGACATTGTCATACACATCGAAACCATGTACGTCCAGGTTCGAATTACGTAACACGAACGTCTGCTCGGAACGTAGCGCGGGCAGGCCTTTCGCGCCCTTGTCCTCGTACGCGGCGCGCACCACGAACACGCCCTTGCCTTTATCGCCATTGGGCAATACGGCTGTGTAGCTGCCTTTCACCGGCAAGGCGGCATTCGCTGCGGCGTCTCCCGAAAGGTTCAGTATATATTTGACCATTTCCGAAGCATCGGCCGCCGAAAGCTGCGGGTGTGCAGCCATAGCCGTCTCGCCCCAAACGCCGCCACCGCCGTTAATCACCTTCTTCGTAAGGGTTTCCACCGCCGAGCTGTTGCCCTTGTATTTACGGGCAACATCGGTATAAGCCGGGCCGATCGATTTCTTATTGATGGCGTGGCAGGCTTTGCAATCGCTCGCTTCGATCATCTTCTTGCCGGTTGCAAATTGAGCAGCCGCGTCGGCGGACCGGTGTCCCTGGGCAATGGCGACCTTATCGAATCCTTCGGGCAGGTAATCGATATTCACAGCTACACGGTCTTCATCAATGCCGCTTCCAAGCGCGCCATCTTCCTTATCTTTCACCTTCACATCATATTGAAACGGCTTGCCCGGCACGAAAAACGACTTGTTGGCACCTGGCATATCCAGGCTCAGCACCGGCGCTTCATTACCGACCGTCACATCCACCGATTGCGTCGAAATGCCACCTTTGCCGTCGTTTACAGTCAATGTCGCTTTGTAAACGCCCGTTTTAGCGAGTGTCAGCTGTGCATCCTGGGTATTGATGGTTTTGGTAAAACCGTTTTTGGAAGTGATTTTCCACGAATAGGCCAATGCATCCCCGTCGGCATCGTCGGTACCGGCCGCTGTAAGTTTCAATGCAAGTGGGGCTGAACCACCCTGCTTGTTGGCTGCCATTTCGATCTTCGGCTTGCGGTTACCGCCATTGTATTCAATGCGGATCAGGCGGGCATCGTCGTTGGCGGAGAACCAGCCGGAGCCATATTCGAGCATGTACAGGTCCCCGTTTTGTGCAAATTCCATATCCATCGGATTCGAGAACTTGTAGCTCGGCATAAAGCGCTCCATGGATGTGTAATTACCTTCCTTATCCATCGTAACGGCCATAATCCAGCCGCGCATCCATTCATAGGCAAGCAGTTTTCCGTTGTAATATGCAGGAAAGGTTCGGGACGCATTCTTGAAATCATCCGAATAGAACACCGGGCCGGCCATCGCGTTGCGTCCGCCTGCGCCCACGAGCGGGAATTCGGGCGCAGCATCATAAGGATACCAGATAAATGCTTTCTGCGCCGGCGGCAGGACTTTCAAACCGGTATTGCTGGGTGAATTGTTGGTGGGGGCTGCCACATCCCATTTCTCGCCTGACTGGTTGGCCGTAAAATCGTATTTATTGTAGGCCTTGTTATCACCCACAAAATGCGGCCAGCCGAAGTTCCCCGGTTTCCGGGCCTGTCCCACTTCATCGTGGCCTGCCGGGCCGCGGTTAGGATCCGGCTTGGCGGCGTCAGGGCCAACCTCTCCCCAATATACGTACCCTGTGTGCTGGTCTACCGAAATGCGGAACGGGTTGCGATGGCCCATCGTATATATTTCCGGGCGCGTCTGCGCGGTGCCTTTCGGGAACAGGTTGCCTTCCGGAATGGTATAAGAGCCATCCGGCTGCGGCTTGATACGGATAATCTTGCCGCGCAAATCGTTGGTATTTGCCGATGACTTTTGCGCATCCCATGCCTCGCGGCCTGCGCGTTCGTCGCTCGGGCTGTAACCGTTGGAGCCGTGCGGGTTGGTATTGTCGCCGGTCGAGAGGTAGAGGTTACCGTCCTTATCCCAGGCAATGGAGCCGGCAGTATGGCAGCATTCCTCGCGCTGTGTAGGCACATCGAGCAATATTTTTCGGGAAGCCAGATCCAGTTCGTCGCCTTTCAGCTCAAAGCGCGCCAGTACGTTTTTCGATTCATTCGGATCGGAGTAGTAGAGGTAAATCCAGTGATTTTGTGCAAAATTCGGGTCTTTGTTCAACCCCAGCAGCCCATCCTCTCCCATCGACTCCTTGCCTTCCTTGCTTACATATTTCGTACTGACGGGCAGCTTGGCAATGGTTTTAAGTTCTTTGGTTTTGATATGATAAAGCAAAACTTCACCTTTTCGCTGAATGAACAGAATGCGACCGTCACCTAATACACTCAATTCCATCGGTTCGTCCAGTTTTTCGGCGAGTATTACCTTCGAAAAACGGTTATCCTCGGGGCGCGCCCTGGCAAAGTCGACCGGTTTAGGCGTGTCGCCGCCCGTGGTGTAGCGAATGCCCGCCCAGAGGTGATTCAGGAAGAGCGGCTCTTCGAAAGTTTCGTCGGTATGCCCCATTGCCGTATAAAACGACCGGCCTCCATCGAACTCCTGGTACCAGCTCATCGGGTGAAAATCCGGGTTTTTACCGCCGGTATAACTTTTCTCGTCGATTTTCAGGACGACGTTGATCTTCGGAGAGATACTTTTAAAACTGTAAAATTCATCGCTCCGCTCAAACTCGTCGGGCATTCCCTGCGTCGCCCAGTGGTTTTTCTGGGTTACGATAAACTTCCCTTTCTGCACATTGTTGGGCATCGGATGGTCGAGAAACCACGCGCCGGCCAAAGCGCCATACCAGGGCCATTCGTATTCCGTATCCGTCGCCGCGTGGATGCCCACATAGCCGCCACCCGCCTGAATATACCGCTCGAATGCGCTTTGCTGCTCCGCATCGAGGATATCCCCGGTGGTATTCAGGAAGATCACCGCATTGTATTTTTTCAGGTTGCTTTCCTTAAACTGTGCGGCGTCCTCCGTGAAGCTGACGCCAAAGCCTTTCTCGGCCGCCATTTTGCCCAATGCCTTTTTTCCGGCCTCGATCGATGGGTGCCTGAACGCCGCGGTCTTGCTGAAAACCAGCACCTGCATTTTGGGTGCCTGCGCCATTACGTGACCAACGAGGAGCCATGCACAGCAAAGCAGTACTCCCTGTAATTTTTTCTTCATCTGGTTAGGTCGTTTGAATTAGTGACCATCAAATGTACAGTAAAAAGCATTATTGTCTATTTTTAAGACAATAAATTTTATTCTATTATTTATTTCAACAATGCAATAAATAGCCTTACCAGCGTCTATGACCGTATTGAGTCAAACGGTCTCCAAAATGTTTCCGCCGGCAACTTTGGGTGGGAAAGCCTTATCAGCG
>DATMSL010000238.1:0-9710 GCA_035565435.1 Dyadobacter sp.
CTTCAAAACCAGCGGCTGCTCCCATACGCGCGCCGAAACCGAATCTTTCAACTGCACCAGTTTGCCCGATTCGATACGGTACTCCGGCATTCCCGGCGTTTTCACCCATACGTTGCTCCATGCAGCAATCTCTTCCGGCGAGCGTTTGTCGATAATATCGATCAGATCATCCCAGCGGGCATTGCCAAATGAGTAGGTTTTCAAATATTCGCGCAAACTCTCGCGCATCAGCCCCTCTCCTATCTTTCTTTCCAATTGTCGCATCACAATGGGCGCTTTCATATAAATGACCGCCCCGTAGAGCGTCCCCGCATTTTTGAGATTGCCCAGCTCCTGCAAAATCGGATTCGTACCGGCCGTGCGGTCGACTTCATAGGCATTGGGATAATGGGCCAACAGAAAACGCAGCTCGTGATTGATCTCCGGGAAACTCGGGTGGACGATCTTGGCGGCCATGAAGTTTGCGAACACCTCTTTCAGCCACACGTCGTTGAACCAGTCCATCGTCACCAGATCGCCGAACCACATATGCGCCGACTCGTGCGCGATCACGCTCGCACGAGCCATGCGGCGGTTCACCGAAGCATTTTCATCCAGAAAGAGGGCTGGCTCATTATAAAAAATAGCGCCCGGATGCTCCATTCCGCCATATTGAAACGACGGCAGCAGTACGAAATCGAATTTCCCGAATGGATAGTCAATATTCGTGTAATCTTCCAGCCATGCGAGCGACTTCGCATGGAGCTGAAAAACCTCGTCGCGGTTGCGGTTTACTTTCGTCGTGTCGGTTTCGCGGTAGTACATCGTCATTTCGCGGCCATCCATCGTGCGTGTTTCTTTGAAAAATTTGCCCGCAGCAAATGCAAAGAGGTATGAGCTCACCGGCTTCGTTTCTCCGAATTGGTACACGCTCTTGCCATTTTCGACCTTTTTAGCACGCAGCTTGCCATTTGAGACAGCCTCCCATCCTTCCGGCGTTTTCAAAGTCAACCGATATAAGGCTTTCAGGTTCGGCTGATCGAACAACGGAAAGCAGGTAGAGGCGCGGTCTGGAACAAAGAGCGTGTACAAGTAATCGTCACTCCGGTTCAGCGACTGATCGCCCGCGACAAAATCAATCCCAACTTCATTTTTGCCTTTACTCAAATGCTTTGCATCAATGACAATATGCTCGTTGACAAACTGATAATCTACTTTTTCACCTCCCACGCGCACCTCTTGTAAATGGCTGGTATCCACATTGAAATCCACCACCAGCGCCGAATCGAGGGTGTTAAGGTGAAATGAAATGCGCTCTTTCCCGATGATCTTTCCCGTTTTGCCCGCCTGGATATCCAGCTCGATATCATACTGAATGCTGTCGATATGTTGCTTGCGGGATTGGTTCAGGGCGAATGAAACGCCTTTTTCAGGGGCAGGGCTTTGCTGACGCGTGCAGGCGAAGGCCAAGAAAATTGTGGCCGCAAGGAAAATGAGAGGGCGTATGAAAGTCATGGGATTAAGGATACGCTCAAAAATAGCATATCCATTTTAATACTGGATAAATCTCGCTTCGTATTCCGTTACGAAACGTAACATTTTGTATATTGCTTCAAAAAATTTGCACACTATGAACGAAATGGAGATTCGCATGCGGATTGCTTCGCTGCGACAGTATTTGCGGGACTTTCAGCACCGGATGACAGCTGAACAGACCGACCAAGTGCTGGACGTTATATCAAAGTTAATGCAGGTACTCGCAGAGTTAGAAAAACGGAAAAGGTAGAACAATGCATATGAAAACAATCACAGAATCAGCCCCAGATCAGCTCGATGAGCTGCTGGAAGCGGCACGGGAAACTTTGGCGAAAGCGCAAAACTATCTTTCGAAAGACGGCAAAATTTACGAACTGCACGATTGGGTGACCGTCGCCGAATATTGCAGACGTTTTAACATTCCTAACACACAAACCGTAAGCAACTGGCTCAAACGGGGTATTATTCGGGCTGAGGATACGGTTATTATTGAAGAACTCAACAACACGCGTCTCATTAAGGCCATTCCATACCAGGAAGACAAAATTGCCCCGAGCAACTGATTATATTGCATTTTCAACAACTTAAACATGAACCACTTTTACAAGCTTTTCATTTTATTTCTTTGCATTAACAATCTTAAAGCCCAATCCCTCGCTCCCCTCACCGTCGAGAAAATCATGCGGGACCCGAAAATGTGGATCGGGACCTCACCGAGCGATATTACCTGGGGTGATGATTCGAAAACGGTGTATTTCAATTGGAATCCCGACAAAAACCCTTCCGATTCGCTGTATGCATATTCACTTGCAGGTCAGAAAATCAGCAAGGTAGCCCCTGCCGACCGCAGACGTATGCCCGGCAAGAACGGTATCTATAACCGCGCCCATTCGATGCGGCTCTACGAGAAGAACGGCGACATCTTTATCATTAATTACAAGGATTTCGCAATCCGCCAGCTCACCAATACGACCGAACGTGAGTCGGATCCGGTGTTCAGCGGTGATGAATCGGCAGTCATTTTCGAACGAGGTAATAACCTTTTCAGCATTACGTTGACTTCCGGGCTGATCAGCCAGCTGACCGATTTCAAAACGGGTACCAAAAAGGCCGACAGCAAGCCCGGAGAGCAGGAAAAGTTCCTGAAAACCGATCAACTGGCGATGTTCGAGGTTTTGAAGGAAAGAAAAGACAAAAAGGACGCTGGCAAAAAGGTTACCGAAGCCGACAAGCCGGCCCGGCCGAAGGAAATTTACCACGGCGATAAAAACGTAACGAATCAGCAAGTGAGTCCGGACGGCCGGTTTGTAACCTACGGGCTAGTGCAAACGGATAAAAGCGCCAAATCCACCATTGTACCTAATTACGTGACCGAAAGCGGCTTCACCGAGGATATCCCGGCCCGGACAAAAGTGGGAGCACCAGCTTCCGAAAACGAGTTTTGGGTATATGACGTAAAGAAAGACACCGCCAGAAAGGTTTTGACAACGAATATCCCCGGCATCTACGACAAGCCTGATTACCTGAAAGATTATCCTAAACTGGACACTGCCTGGAAGAAAAAGGAACGGAAAGTGATCTTCCACGGGCCATTCTGGTCGGTTAATGGGCAGCATGCCGTGGTGGTGATCCGGTCGCTTGATAGTAAAGACCGCTGGATCATGTCGTTTGACCCGGCAACGCTTTCACTGAAACTCCTCGACCGCCAGCGCGACGAAGCGTGGATCGGCGGACCAGGCGTGGGCGGCTACCCGCAAAGCGCCGGGGAAATAGGCTGGCTCGACGACCAGACAATCTACTTCCAGAGCGAAGCCACAGGCTACTCGCATTTGTACACATGCAACATCACTTCCGGCAAGAAAACCGCATTAACCTCGGGCAAATTTGAGGTACAGAATGTCGTACTTTCGAAAGACAAAAAGACTTTTTACCTCATTACCAACGAAGTACACCCGGGCGAGCAGCACGTGTACCGTATGCCTGTGACCGGAGGCGCCCGCACACGTCTCACACACACGCCCGGCGCACATGAAATGACGCTTTCACCTGACGAGAAGAACCTTGCCATCCGCTTTTCCAAAAGCACTGCTCCATGGGAGCTGTATCTGCTGGATAATGTGACCGGGAAAAGCGCGCAGCCGGTTCAGGTCACCCGTTCCGTTTCTACGGAATTCTCCTCCTATCCATGGCGCGAGGCCAAGGTGGTGACTATCAAAGCTGGTGACGGTCAGGATATTTACGCGCGGGTTTACGAACCGAAGCAATCGAACGGCAAGGCAGTGATTTTTGTACACGGAGCAGGCTACTTGCAGAATGCCCACAAATGGTGGAGCCAGTATTTCCGGGAATATATGTTCCATAACATGCTGACCGACAAAGGTTACACCGTACTCGATATGGATTACCGCGCGAGTTCCGGCTACGGCCGCGACTGGCGCACCGGCATTTACCGTTTCATGGGCGGCAAGGACCTCACTGATCACACCGATGGTGCACAATGGCTCGTAAGAACCTACGGCGTCGATCCCAGGAAGATTGGCATTTACGGCGGCTCATACGGCGGGTTTATCACTTTAATGGCGCTGTTTACCACACCGGATGTATTTACGGCCGGCGCCGCATTGCGCCCCGTTACCGACTGGGCTGCTTACAACCAGTCGTACACCGCCAATATCCTTAACGAACCGCAGGCCGACAGCCTGGCATACCGCAAAAGCTCGCCCATTTACCACGCGGCCGGTTTGAAAAACAACCTGCTGATCTGCCATGGAATGGTGGATGTGAATGTGCATTATCAGGATGTGGTGCGTCTCTCGCAACGGCTGATTGAACTGGGCAAAAGCAACTGGGAGCTCGCCTCCTACCCGATGGAGGACCATGGATTTGTGGAAGCATCATCATGGACCGACGAGTACAAGCGCATTTTGAAGCTATTCGAAGAGAAGTTGTAGCCGACCGGTGAGTAAATTCTAAAATTTCTAACCCTTATATCCAGCATAAAAAACGAAAACAACATGAACCGAAATTTCTCGAAGCTGAAAAGCATCTTCCTCGGCCAGGCGCTCGCCATTGCATTTACCGGTCTCGCATACGCACAGGTAGGCGTGGGTGTGAAAGCTCCCAAAGGTGCAGAAGTGTACCTGGACGGCAGCCGCAAAATGCTGGATGAAAAATGGATTTACTGGGAAGGCCCGCGATTTGCGGCCAAGCCGCCTATCAAATGGACGGTTGTAAACGACCCTGTCGACAAGGGCACGGCGATCAACTGCAACGATCCGGCATCAGCGGGCGGGTTGTATGGTTCGGCGGATATTGTCACCAAAAAGCAATTCAAGGATTTCCGCGCGCACGTGGAGTTTTTGATTACCAAGCCTGGCGGGAACAGCGGCGTTTACCTGCAAAACCGGTACGAAATCCAGGTGCTCGACGGTGATACCACATCACACGGGATGGGCGCGGTGATCAACGAATCCAAATCGCCCTATTATGCCTATAACGGCATTGGCAAGTGGAATTCGTATGATATTTTGTTCCGTGCGGCGCGTTTCAAAGACGGGAAACTGGTGGAGCAGCCGATGGTAACCGTCTATTTCAACGGTAAAAAAGTACATACTAATCAAAAAATCAGCCAGGTATGGGGTGGTAAAAACTCGGGTATCGATGGCGGTAACGACGGCGGCAAAGGAATTACCGATACCCCTGGCGGCCTGAAACTGCAATCCGAAGGCCACGATGTGTACTACCGTAATATCTGGATCAAAGAAGTGGAAATTGCCAAGCCGGATACCAATTTCTAATAGCATTGCAATCTCCTATGGATCACAGAGTAGTTTTTGATTTCGACATCGAGTTTACCAACGGCGGAGGCATTCAGGGCCAGGATTTCCGGCTGGATATTGCCGGCGAAACAATTTCCGACGCTGAGCTGGCCGATTATATCGTCAAAGACCTCCGTCTGCTGATGGTTGGGAAGGTCAGCATTCTCAATAAGTTTTACATTCAGGAAAAACATAAACGCCAGCCCGTAGACCAGCCGTCGCCGGAACTGCTCGTTGATCTGAGCCATACTGTTTTTGATGGATTGGTCACCTACAAAGGCCTTCCCGCACCGGTAATCTGCGATTTTCTCAGTCGGGAGGATTCGATCGGTAAATACGAAGAAGGTACCGAGTTCCAGATCGGTAAAATTGACATGGTGAGCAACACAGGCACCTATATCGACTGTCCCTTTCACCGTTATGTGCATGGGAAAGACCTTTCAGAGGTTGAATTGAAGGCTTTTGCAAACCTGGATGCCGTTACGATCCATGCAGCCGGAGCGCAGGAAATAGGGATTGAATTGTTCCAAAACCTTGAAATCCGGAACAAGGCGGTCATTGTAAACACCGGCTGGTCGAAAAACTGGAATACGGAAGCCTATTTTGAAAACCACCCGTTTCTCACACGAGAAGCAGCCGAATACCTGCGCGACTGCGGTGTAAAACTGGTGGGAATCGACAGCCACAACATCGATGATACCCGCGGCAACAGCCGCCCGGTGCACACGATTTTGCTGGGTGCCGAAATCCTGATCGTCGAACACCTGTGCAACCTGGATAAACTGCCGGCCTCAGGCTATTTGTTCAGCGCGGTACCACCGAAGTTCAAAGGCGTAGGCACATTCCCGGTAAGAGCATTTGCTACATTGCCAAAAGCCTAGTTCTTGCTAACAGTTCCATAAAAAACGGGATTGTCGCACCGACAATCCCGTTTTTTATTTACGCTTCTTGCTTACTTCTTTTTATAAGCAATCTTGAAAATAGTACCATTAAGGTCGTCGGTCACGTACAATGCGCCGTCGGGTCCTTGCGCGAGCCCGCATGGGCGATGCTGGATCGGGCCGGTCGGTTTGGCGAGGTCGGTACCCGCGAAGTTATCGGCAAAAATCTCCCATTTACCCGGCTTACCATTAATGAAGGGCACAAACGCCACGAGATAACCTTTTTTCAGTTCGGATGACTGGCTGTGAAAGGCAATGAAAGCTCCGTTACGGTACCGCGCCGGGAACATATTGCCCGTGTAGAACATCAATGCATTCGGTCCCAAATGCGCAGGAAATGCTACCAGCGGGTTGATCGCCTTTTCCCCTCCCGTTTTCTTTCCATCGCCGCCGTACTCTGGCGCAAGCATTTTCTTGTTCTGGAAATGATCGTAATAAATGTAGGGCCAACCCGCATCGTCGCCCTCTTTCAGGCGATAGAGAGTTTCGGATGGCAGCTCGGCGCTGTGCTTGGGGCTATAATATTGCGGGTACATATCGTCGAACTTCCCGCGGCCGTGCGTAGTCGCGTACAGGGCGTTGGTTTTATTGTCCCAATCGATCCCCACCGCATTTTTCACGCCCGTAGCGTAACGCGTACCATCGGAGAATTGCTGATTCAGCTGCCCGGCCTTGAAACGCCAGATCCCGCCCGCCGAATCGAGGATCGAGCAGGGCGACATGCCTTTGGCCGAGCCCGCCGCGCGGCAGTTGTCGTTGTAGGACCCTACGGTTACGTAGATATTGCCCTTGTTATCCAGAGCAATCGGCTTTGCATTGTCGCGTCCGTGGTCGGTTAGTCCGCTGATAATGGTTTCCGGCTTGTCAAAATCAATGATTTCGTCCTTTTCATTCAGTTTATACCTGAAAACACCTTTGTTGGAAGAACTATACAAAAAGCCGTCCTTGATCGCGATGCCCGTGCCGGGGTAATCGCCGAAAAGTTTCTGCTCATCGATAGCGCCGTCGCCGTTGGTATCGCGCAGCAGGTAAATACCCTTGCCGTCTTTCAGTTTGGAAAGCTTTACATACATGTCGCCGTTTTTACCCACCACCATATGCCGGGTAGCGCCGAGGTCGGTAGCGAGCATGGTCGCCGAGAAGCCGGCGGGCAATTTCAGTTCTTTGGCGTCAACAGGCGCATAGAGGGGGGATTTCAGGAGGGACTCGTTTCGGTAACCGAACAGTGCGGCCGTAGCGGCCAATACTGCGAGGGCTCCGGTCGACCGTATTAATTTTCTTTGCATGCAATCGTTAAATTGGGTGAAAACACTTATTTTAGGTAAAAGCGTACGGGAACGCTTTTTTAACCAATACCCAAAAACGACTACCCGATTTTAGTACATTTAACCATTACAGCTATGGGCCCATACGATGAAGACGACGAACTTTATGATGATGATCTTCCCGGAAATTATCCAGCGGGTGAAGACATTTACCGCCAGGGACTTATTGACCCGGATATTGACCCCGAAGACATCTCCCGCGTCAAGCGTGCACTCGACCTGGACGCCGACGAATGGAACGAAAAATCGTTTGACGACGACCTGACCGGCGACGATCTCGACGTCCCGGGCTCAGAATACGACGATGATGATGAGGAAATCGGCAGGGAAGATGAAGAAAATAACTATTACAGCCTGGGTGGCGATAACCACGAGCAGCAGGAAGAGAACCAGGGTGACTGACGCGCGGGCAAATAGACATTAATGCCAATATATCAGCATGTTATAGGAATATTTTGAAGAATTTGTAACTTAGAATATCGTTACAGGCAACTCTCTTCAATTTATTCCTATACCCATGAAAAAACACTTCGAGGGCCTCCGCCCACCGCTACTCATCTTAATGTTTTTCCTGCTCTGCTCTGCAGCACATGCGCAGACCTGCGGGGTGGTACATAAGACCATCGCATTGACTACACAGGCACAAGTCGATGCATTCCCCACCACCTACCCCGGATGCACGCGGCTCCTGGGCGAATTGCGGGTAGAGGGCAATGATATTGTCAATCTCAATGGGCTTGGCAACATTCAGATAGTTGACCAGAGTTTACGGATCGTCAATGTGCCCTTGCTCACAAACCTGAACGGACTTTCCAATCTGAAATCCACATTTACCGTAAATCTGTGGAATCTTCCACTACTTACCGATTTATCCGGCCTGGAATCGCTTGATTCCGCTGGCATCAACATTTCCAATTGCCCGGCGGTCACCTCGCTTTCAGGGCTGCAAAACCTCAGGCACTTGCCTTCGTTTCTCCTTTCAAACACCGGCATTTCGGATTTCAAACCCTTAACGTCCCTCCAAAGCCTGGGATTAGTCCAGCTCTCCCCGCCTAACCCCAACCTGAAGAACTTAGACGGATTGCAGCGAATGACCGAAATAGGCGGCTTACTGATCGCCGGCGACATGTATCTCGATGATTTCACAGGCCTGGATAACGTTAAAAAAATGGCGACCCTTGACCTTTGGGGCAAATTCGGAAGTTTGCAGGGGCTCAACAAGATAGATACCGTTTCGTCCTGGCTCGTCGTCTTTCCGAATACCAATCTTCCGAACCTGAAAGGACTGGATTCACTGAAATATGTTGATATGATGATCGTTTCGGGTTCCTCCTTTACAAGTCTCGAAGGCCTGAGTTCCCTGAGAACCGCTGCCACCTACCTCAGGGTCCAAGATACTCAGATAAGCAATTTCAAAGGATTGGATACATTGCAAAATCTCACCCTGCAGGTATTCAATAACCCGGCCCTAGCCAGTCTGGAAGGACTCGAAAATGTGCATTTTACCAATTTAACCGTAACAGGCTCGCCGCTATTGACGCAATGCGCCATGCCGAGCGTGTGCATTGCGATACACGACAATGCCTTTGCTGTCGGAGGTACCGGCTCCGGTTGCAGTTCAGTACAGGAAGTCCGGGAGACGCCGGTTTGCCAGGAAGTATTACCCGTGACGCTGTTATCGTTCCGCGGGCTTCGCGGTCCGGAAGGTAACAGGCTCGTGTGGGAAACCACTTCGGAAACCAACAATAAGGGTTTTGAGGTGCAGCGAAGCCGAGATGCCCGGCAGTTCGACGCGATCGGCTTTGTGCCCGGCGGCGCCGACGGCAAAGCTTTCCGGGCGTATTCATTTTCAGATCCAGCTCCGGCCGCCATCACCTACTACCGCCTCAAACAAATCGACCATGACGGCCAGTTTGAATATTCGAGGATCATTGCCGTCAAAGAGGGACATATTGCTTCCACCGTCTACCCCAACCCGGTAAGGGGCCGCCTCAACATCAAAACCGCAGGCACCAACCAGGCATTTAACCTGAAAGACAAAACAGGCCTTACCGTCATGGAATCAGACCTGTTACCCGATAACGGAATTGATACCAGCCACTTACAAAGCG
>DATMSL010000239.1:0-6001 GCA_035565435.1 Dyadobacter sp.
CCGAGTAAAAACGCATTCAGATTGCCGGTACTTTCACTCTGAACAACGGCCGGACCGTTTTTGAACCAACCAAATGTACGCGCAAGCCAGGGCGTAACTTGCCGCCATAGCCAGATTACCACCCAGATCATGACCGCGAAAGCCATCAACACCGGTAGTGCCGAGCGCACAACAATGTCTTTTTCCGGAAAGAAATCGAACAAGCCGCCCAGGAATGTAAAAAAGCCGAGGACAGATAAATGCGGATATTTGGCAAAAAACGCAAAACTCGACTCGTTACCCTGCGCCGACATGCCGTAGAAATACAATCCTACTGCCACAGCACCCACCAAAACCCAGGCAACCAATTGCTTGTACTGCGACCGGAGCAGGAGCACCGCCACACCCGCAGGCCAGACGAAAATCCCGCTGCTCATGGCGTACGTGGCGCACACCCCCGCGAGCAATGCGCCCGCGAAACGCTTCCCCGAGAGTAAAAACATGGATAGCACCACAAAGAAAACCACCGGCTGATGCTGCCAACCGCATATAGCCCAAAGGAAAATCAAATGGTATTGAAGCTGGAAAAGCAAAAATGGCACGGGCAGGAAATACCAGACACTCAGACTGGAGCGCTTGAACGCGCGCCAGAACACCACCAGGGTTCCCAATGTAAAAAGCGCCGCCGCAATATGCAGGAAAGTAAAATTGAGATGTCCTGTAACCCAATAATAAACGAGTGTGGCCAGCTTACCCACCACCATCCGGTGTTCGTTATTGGGCTGAAACAGCAGTTTCAGGCGTTCCGGAGATGAATCGCTGGTGATCCACTTGTGCAGAAAATCGGGGAACGGGTCGAAATCGTCGTACCAGGGCAGGTTTACCGAGTAGTACAGGATCACTCCTATCCACAACACCACGGGCACTGCCGCTACCAGAAAGAAAAGCGGCTTTTTATTGCTGTTGTCCACCTTCAGTATCTTTCATGTAAATGGCTTCCTTCCCAAAATAACCAGCAGTGCATTTATTCCACCAGTGAGTTGGGTCGGTTTTAATGTCGTCGTCGAGGAAAATCGTCATCGGTTTCGAGCGGATGGGCGGCAGGTACAAAATGTCTTCCTGCGAGCTCTTGATCAATGCGTAACGCTGGTACATTTCCTTGTCGAATGCGGCAGCTTTGCCTTTCAGCAGATCGGTATACATCATTTTTACATTGCTGCTGCGGGCAAACGAAAGCGCTACGGACAACAATAGTATCGCACAAACGATGCCATACCGCACGGCGGTTAGATTCGGGAGCGTGATTTTTCTCTTTTTGAAATAATGAAAAAGCACTCCGATGACATAGAACCAGCCGATCAGGAAAAAGAAATATACGCAGTTGATCACACGCGGCGTAGGCTCAATACCCACTCCGTAATAGGAAGGGAACAATTGCGCCGATAGCACGCCGATAAAGAGCAGCACCGCATACCAGACCGGGATGGAGAAGTAATTGCGCGCACCTTCCGAAAGCCGTGAGAGTACAAAAAGCCAGGCCAGTGTAAAGAATATTAACGGCGTCCGGAAAACCCAGTCGAAACCCAGATAGGCCAGTTTTTTAAATGAAGAAATTACCGAAAAAGGAATGTTTCCTCCCAACGGGTTGCCGCCGATACGCGCTGCATTACCCGGTGAAGCAAAATAGAAATAGCAGGAAAGCGCTGTTACCACAGCCATCGAAACCATAAATGCATCGACTTTCCGGTGGAAAAGCACCCGGTAAGCGAGCCACGCGCCTACGAGTAGCACCATAATCAGCAGGTTTGTTTCGCTGCTTCCTATGACCGCAAATATCAAAAAGCCCGAAAGCGCCCCTACAAAGAGCTTAGCAGGTTGCGTGTCCTGGCGGTACCAGCGGAGCACGAGCACGATCCAGAGCAATGTAAGGATGTTCGGAACCGTGTAGGTCACAAATGCCGCCATCCAGTAGAATGCCTCCGAAATACTCATCATTTTGAGGATATACAGGAAGAAAACCACACCTGCAAACCCCAAATGCGCCAATCGCGACAATGTGGGCGTAAGGTGGCGGAAGAGACTGTACAATGCGAAAACCATTCCGAGCAGCAATATGACCGGCAACACTTTAAAACCGACGATCGAATGGAACAGCAGCGGACTCGTGTGGTTCAGGAATATTCCAAAATAGCGGCCTGTCCACTCGGTATAGTACAGTTTCATGGCCTCGAACCAGCCTATTTTGAATACTGTAAAAATGTAACAGAAATCGTCCGCCGGCGACGGATGGTTGAAGTACGAAAGCGCCAGCAACGGCACCAGTACGGTCAGCATCAGCAGGATATTCGCCCAGTTGCCGACTACCCGGTATTTTCTATAAAATCTATTCATTGACAATTTTTTCTATGATATAGCGTGGACGACCTTTTACTTCCTCATAAATCTTACCGATATACTCCCCGATCAGGCCAAGCGCCATCATATTAAATCCGCTGAAAAACGTAAGCGGCAGCATAGTCGACGTCCACCCTGCTACCGTATGACCGATCATGTATGAGAAAAGGATGTACACGACGATCAGCATCGCGATAAAGAAATTGGCAAACCCGAAATACAATACCAGCCGCATCGGGAATGTGGAAAACGAGGTAATGCCGTTCCAGGCGAAAAGCAACATCTTGCTGAGCGGGTATTTGGTCTCGCCAGCTTCACGTTCCAGGCGACTGTAAAACACCTTTTCATTTTTAAAACCGATCAGTGGCACAATGCCCCGGAGGAACATATTGATCTCCCGGAAGTTTCCAAGCTCTTTGAGTACCCGCTGGTCCATCAAACGGAAATCAGCATGGTTGAACACCACCGGAACACCCATTTTTTGCATTAACACATAAAAGCCTTCGGCAGTAACCCGCTTGAACCAGCTATCAGAACTGCGGTCGCCACGCACGCCATACACGACCATCGCGCCCTCGCGGTGCTTTTCGATCATGGCGGTAATGGCATTGATATCGTCCTGCAGATCGGCGTCGATCGTGATGAAGCAGTCGTAATCGTTCACATGCTGCTCCAAACCAGCCATAATGGCGCTCTGGTGGCCGAAATTCCGGGAAAGCCCGACACCGATGATGTTGGAATCCTTGCTGCAAATGTCTTCGATGATCGACCAGGTTTTGTCCCGGCTACCGTCATTCACAAGACAAATACGGCTGTCCTCTGCGATGAGGCCCTGCTCCTTGATGCCGTTATAATAGGTGTTTAATTTAGCGTACGTCCGGTACAAGATTGCCTCTTCATTGTAGCATGGCACGACTAAAAGTAAACGAGCTGGATTCATATGTCACCCTGTTGGTTGAATCGACAAAAATAGTAGTAATAAGTTAATAAGCTCCCTTTCCCGGCAACCGGCAGCTCAATATGATCTATTTACCGGCTTCAATTATCTTACGGTTATTCTTCTTCATTACGGTGGTCGTCAGCAGCGGATACAGGATCACCGCCAGCAAAATCAGCAGTGTGCCCATGTAAAAGCCTTGCGTCATCCGCTCTTTTTCTCCAAAAATAAAAAAGGCCAATGCAATGCCGTAAACCGGTTCCAGATTGATAGTCAGGTTGATAAGGTAAGCTGAAAATTGTTTCATCAACTGCGTCGCCATCGTGCTTGCGTACACGGTACATACTAGCGCGAGAAACAATATCCAGACCCAATCGCCCTGCGCCGGAATGAATGGCGCTCCGCCATTCCAGTCTTTGTTTTCAGAAATCCCGAGAAACAGCAGCGAAAACAGTGACGCTCCCGACATTTCATAAAAAGTGATCACCCAGGCATCGATCCGCTGCACGAGCCGGCTGTTAGCTACTGTAAAACTCGCCGCGAGCATGGCAGAAGCGATGGCAAGCACCAGGCCTAATGCATGGTCAAATTCAAATCTGAAAACCACATACAAACCCGCAAATGCGAGAATACCCAGCCCCACTTCGAGCGGGCTGATTTTCCGTTTATTCACCAATGGTTCCAAAAGGCTCGTCCAGAGCGAAGTAGTAGCCATTCCTGCCAGGCAAACCGAAGCGGTAGAAACCCGGGCCGACGCGAAAAACAGCATCCAATGGGCGGAGAGCAAAAATCCTACGCCCAATATCTTCAGCAGGTCGCGACCGGCAATTGCAAAGCTCTTTTTTGATAGCAATATGACAAAGCTCAGGCCGATCGCCGCAAAAAACGTCCGGTACAAGACCAATGCAACCGGCGAAATAGAGACCATCAGCCCCACGATAGCCGTGAAGCCCCAGATCATCACCAGGAAATGCAAATGCAGGTACGAGCGAACGGAAACGGAGGAAAGCATACTACCTCGGTAATGTTTTATAAAGCAGCACCCCGATCAGTGAAAATACGATATTAGGCAGCCACACCGCAAAAAGCGTGTTGATCGTACCCGCTTCGGCCACACCTTTGGATAACAAAAAGAAAAGGATGTAAACAAATGCCAGCATAAAGCCCAGGGCAATCTGCCAGCCTACCCCGCGACGGCTCTTTCGGGCCGAAACGATCACGCCGATCGCCGTCAGGATCAGGATCGCGAACGGTTGGGTGAAGCGGATATATTTTTCGATCAAATACACCTCCAAACCATCGGCGCCGCGGCTTTTCAGCAGCTCTATGTAGGCGTTCAGTTCAGGTAGCGTAAATGTCTCGTAGAGGTTATAATCACTTTCGAAATCTTTGGGAGAGAGGTTAATGGTCGTATCGATCTCCGTTCCCCGGCTCAGCCGTTCGCCGAGGCTGTCGAGTGTCCGCACCTGATAATTTTGCAGCGTCCATTTCTTCTTTTTCGGCTGCCAGACGATTTTCTCCGCATAAAACTTTTGAAGCAGTTTCGTGCCTTTAATCGTCTCCATCGTGAATTTATTCCCGGTCTGTGTGGTGGTGTTGTAGCTTTCCAGGTAGGCATACACGTCGGGCGCGATCGTAATATGCACATTATGCCCGCTGAAATAGAACTCGTTTTTTACATAAGTTTTTTCAAAACCAACCCGGATCTTGTTGGCTTTGGGTAAAACCCATCCTACCTGGATGAACGTCAGGACCCCGAGCACAACCGCCCCGGCCATATAGGGCATCAGCATGCGGGTGAAGCTGATCCCGCTACTCAGCATGGCTATGATCTCCGTGCGCGCAGCAATGCGCGAGGTAAAGAACACCGTCGCGATGAACACCATCAGCGGGCTGATGTAGTTGATCCAGTAGGGAATTAAATTGAGGTAATAATCGACGAGGATCTCCCTGAGCGGCGCTTTTTTATCGAGGAAGTCGTCCACCTTTTCGGTATAGTCGATCATACAGATAATCAGCACGATGACGAATGCCACGAACACGTAGGTAATCAGGAAGTTTTTGATCAGGTACCGATCGAGGATTTTAAAGTTCATGGCTGGTTATGGTCTCATCGGCGCTGTACCAGCAGGTTTTTGGACACTTCGAGACTGATAAACAACGTCGGACCGCCGTTAATCTGTACGGACGCCGACTTGTCGTATTCATTAATTTCCTTCACTTCTATCACCGATCCGAGCGTAATTCCCGACCTATCAAGATGTTGCAGGAAAGAAGGTGCATGATCGAGCACCCCCATCATTAACACTTTTTCACCAACGTGCACGTCGGTAAGGATCAGATAATCGGGTTCTGTAAGGTTCCCTTTCGCATCGGGGATAGGATCACCATGCGGATCGAACTTCGGATGGCCCAGGAATGCGTCTAACTTTTCCACCAATACTTCCGACGGAATATGTTCCAGTTCTTCGGCAATGTCGTGCACCTCGTCCCAACCGAAACCCAGCTTTTCAACCAGAAAAACTTCCCAGAGGCGATGCTTGCGGATCACCTTGATCGCCACTTTCTCCCCGCTTTCCGTCAGTGTTACCCCCTGGTATTTTTTATAATGGATCAATCCCTTCTCGGCAAGCTTGCGCAGCATGTCCGTCACCGACGCGGCACGCGTAGACGTGCTCTCCGCGAGTGCGT
>DATMSL010000240.1:0-6594 GCA_035565435.1 Dyadobacter sp.
GGTAAGTGTAAGCGTTGTTGTTGTTCCAGTTATTTTCATCCTCGCCAAAGTCTGACAGCATCGTCGGGTAAGATACTACCATATCGAATTTCAAATGCGTATTAGCGGGGGAATCCGGGACTACTCCCGCTATTTCGAATAAAACGAAGCCGTTTGATTTGGGGATTTTGATCGTTTTTCCGACTACGTCCAACGTATTGAAATAGGTCAGCGCCATGGTTTTTGTCAGGATCGCTTCCCTTGGCTTGCTGAAAACGCCGCTTGCCTTGCCGCGGAGCAGTGGATAGTTGAACATCCGAAAAAAGGAAGAATCGACCGCGTATACATTGTCGAGCTGGTAATACCGGTCCCCAATCTGAACCGTGGAAAGACGGTTGCGTAAGGGATAGGCACGTGCATAACTTTGCACCTCGCTCATTTCCCGCAATGCTTTGGCCGCAATCGGCGGATATGTTTCCGCATCCTGGGCATTGACGGTGCCACCATTCAGGTAATCCATGGACAGCCGAACGACGCGGTCCGCCAGCGGATTAGCATTCTCGTAGCTTAGTTCAAACCGCACATATTGCGAGATCAGCAACGCTACCGCCAAACCGGTGGCCAATCCAAATATGTTGATGAGCGAAAATGTTCCGTTCTTGCGAAGATTCCGCCAGGCAATAATGGTATAGTTCAGGAGCATAGGATGATAGTTTCAGTCATAATGATTGACCTGCCTGCGTCACCGACAGTTTCAAAGCCTGGGGCAAAACAACTATACCTAAGCAGAAAGTCTTCAAATAGCGTGCTGGGGCCCTTTTTTGAATTTTATGCGTGTTCGAAATCGGACATGAGAGTTCGCTATTGAGCGCTGATCGTCGATTCAAGCCCATGGGCATTCCGCTTTGCGCTAAGCTCACAAGTTATCTTGAATCTTCGCAGACGGGCAGTGCCGTACTGAAGATCCGGGCTATTGGGGTGTTACCCGGAGAAGTTTTGCATTAATCGCCACGACAATTGTGGATGCGCTCATCAGCACGGCTCCCATTGCGGGGCTTAGCAAGAAGGATGGGTATAGCACACCGGCGGCCAGAGGAATGGCAATTACGTTGTAGCCGATTGCCCAGGCCAGGTTCTGGACCATTTTTCGATAAGTAGCCCGTCCGAAGGTGATCATCTGAACGACGTCCATCGGGTCACTGTCTACCAGGATAATGTCGGCTGTCTCGGCCGCAACGTCCGTCCCCGAGCCCACGGCTATGCCTACATCCGCCTGGGCAAGTGCCGGCGCGTCATTGACGCCATCGCCTGTCATGGCAACAATCTCTCCCTTGCGCTGAAATTCCTTCACTTTATCTTGCTTCTCGTGCGGCAGCACATTAGCGAGGTAGCCGTCCATATTCAGTTTTTGGCTGACTGCTTCGGCAATTTTCTGATTGTCCCCGGTTAGCAGAAAAGACTTGATATTCATCTTTTTAAGCTCCGCAATGGCTTGCGCGGCGGTCTCCCGAATGCTGTCGGCGAAAGTAATCAGGCCAACCAGATCGCCATCGATTAAAATGAAATTTACCGTATCTGTGGCCTGGTCGACTTCTTCGGGAATGGCGGGCATGGGCTTATTTTCCTGCTTGAAATAATTGGGTCCGGCGGCAACCACTTTTTTCCCATTTACCACGCCAGTCACCCCGATGCCTTGCATGTAGGTAAAATCGGAAGATTTCCAGAGTTCCAGGTTCTTCTGTTTTAACCCCCTGATAACCCCATGAGCAATGTGGTGCTCGGAGTTCTGCTGTATTGCGGCGGCATACTGCAAGATTTGGTCGGGTGAAACCTTATTGCCGACAGGGATAATCTGCTGTATTTCATGTGAGCCTTTGGTAAGCGTGCCGGTTTTATCGAAAATGATCGTGGTGAGCTTACGGGCATTCTCAAATGCAGTGCGGTTCCTGATTAAAAGGCCATGTGTGGCCGAAAGCGTTGTTGAAATCGCAATGACCAACGGAATGGCCACGCCTAATGCATGCGGGCAGGATGTTACCATGACGGTGACCATCCTTTCCAGGGCGAATGCCAGATCCTGCCCGCCGGTATACCAAACTATAAAAGTAACTACGCCTACCGTGATGGAAATCAGCGTCAACCAACCGGCCACTTTATCGGCCAGATTTTGGGTATTCGATTTGGCTCGCTGAGCAGTCTTGACCATGTTGATGACCTTATTTAAATAGCTGTCATCGCCCGCTCCTGTTACCCGGATTTTTAAAACCCCATCACCATTAATTGCACCGCCGATTACCTTGTCGTCCTTCTGCTTCTGAACAGGAACGCTCTCGCCGGTAAGCATGCTTTCGTTCACATAGGAACTGCCTTCGAAAACGAATCCGTCCGCTGCGACTTTTTCACCGGGTTTAACGAGTAAAATATCTCCTTTGCGAAGGTCTTTTAATGCAATATCAGTTACCTGATTGTCCTTCTCAACGTGAACTACCGATGGAAGCAGTGCCACCAGGGATTCCAGGGCCTGTGAGGCGGCCATCTGCGATTTCATTTCCAGCCAATGGCCAATGAGCATGATATCGATCAGGGTAGCAAGCTCCCAGAAAAAGTCCATCCCTTTGAGCCCGAACACCACGGCCACGCTGTAAACATAGGCCGTTGTAATGGCCACCGCAACGAGCGTCATCATGCCTGCACTTCTGTTTTTCAATTCGCCCACCAGACCGCTCAGAAACGGCCATCCACCATAAAAATAGATAATGCTGCTCAGCGCCATCAATACATACTGATCGCCGGAAAACCGCCAATGGAAGCCAGCCCATTCCTGGATCATGTGGGATAACAAGAGTACCGGTACGGTAATGATCAGGCAAATCCAGAACCGTTTCAGAAAGTCCGCCGTATGGTGGCCTGCATGTTTATCATGTCCGCGATGTCCGTCGTCGTGCCCGGCATGATCGTGATGCGCGTGATCGAAGACCCTCATTGAATGTGCGTGCGCCTGCTTGTTGTCGAGGTGGCTGCTGTGATGGTGATGTTCCATGCCATTTCATTTAAATCCTATCTATACAAGGATGTGGGCGACGCAAGTACCAACATTATTAGCAGGTTATTCTACATAATTTCTAACATCCTTTACATAATTATGGGATTGGCCGTGTTCGTTGCAGAAGCAGTTTGAGCAAGCTGATTTATTGAATGCTATACCCCCCATCTGCCACCAAAGTATGCCCTACTATCAGACTGGCGGCGTCGCTGCATAGCCAGACCACCGTGTTCGCAATTTCCTCGGGCCGTCCGAGCCGTCCTGCCGGAACAGCCTGTATCATGGCGTCGAGCACCTCTTGCTGTCCGCCGGCAATCATCGCATCCACCATAGGCGTGTGGATGATGCCCGGGCATACGGTGTTGACCCGGATGCCCAGCGGTGCGTATTCCAGTGCCGCACTTTTGGTCAGGCCGATAACGCCGTGCTTCGCTGCATGGTAGGTACCGCGCTGCGGGCCTCCGAGGATGCCTCCGATCGAAGAGCAGTTGACAATCGCACCGCTGCCTTGCCCGCGCATTTGCTGTAATTCATATTTCATGCAGCTCCAAACTCCGCGGAGATTAATGGCCGTCACGCGGTCGAAGTCTTCCCGCGTTTGATCGGCGGCACCTGCCAGCACATTCTGAACGGCCGCATTGTTGAAGGCCGCATCCAAACGTCCGAATGTGGCTACTGTTTTTTCTACCATCGCCTGTACTGCCGCATCGTCGGAAACGTCGCAGACGACCACGAGGGTTTTGTAACCCTCCGCGGAGAGTTGTTCGGCTGCGGAATGGACCTGCTGCTCGTTCCAGTCGGCCAGTACGACCGATGCGCCTGCCTGGGCAAAGGCTCTGGCGGCTGCGAATCCTATTCCCATTGCTGCACCGGTTACCAGTGCTACTTTATCATTCATGATCTCCATGATGCAATTGATTTTGTTTGATTTATAAAATAAAAATGGAGCGCTAAGCATATCCGGTTACAAAGGTCATACACCCCGGATAATCAGTACTTATACCATTTACAGGTTTACTTACCACTTTTACGGATCCGGGGCCGGGAGTGTGCCGGGTATTCAATTAGCCGTAGATTTGTGACTGTAAACCAGGAAGAATCATGGATGCCGTTTTAAGGATTGATACCGTCAGCGAGCACGACACTTTTTACCATCACGAGAACCTGCACCCGTTGGTGAGCGTGATCGATTTTACGGGCAGGACGCCGGAGGTGTATGCATCCAGGATGAATTTCGGGTTTTATGCGGTATACCTGAAAGACGTCAAATGCGGCGACATGAAGTATGGCCGCCATACGTACGACTACCAGGACAGAACATTGGTATTCGTTGCGCCTGGCCAGGTCATTCATGTAGATATCAATGAGGATTACAAGCCGCAGGGGTATGCATTGCTGTTTCATCCCGATCTGATCCGTCGTACTGCATTGGGTAAGCACATCGACGATTACAGCTTCTTTTCCTACGAGAGCAAAGAGGCGCTGCATTTATCCGAAAAAGAGCGCAAAATCGTCCTGGACTGCTTTGAAAAAATCCGCTATGAGCTCGAACAGGGAACCGACAAACACAGCAAACTGCTCATTTCGTCCAACATCGAACTGTTCCTGAACTATTGTACCCGGTTTTATGACCGGCAGTATATTACCAGGCAAGATGCCAATACGGCCATTCTGGAAAAATTTGAGGCGCTGTTAAAAGACTATTTCCAGTCGGAGAAGCCGCAAATGATAGGCCTGCCGTCCGTAAGTTATTGCGCGGACCAACTGAATCTTTCAGCCAATTATTTCGGTGACCTGATCAAAAAAGAGACCGGGAAAGCACCCACGGAATATATTCATCTGAAAGTGATCGAGCTCGCGAAGCAGAAAATCCTCGATCCCGGCAAATCAGTCAGTGAAATTGCGTTTGAGCTTGGGTTTAAATATCCGCAGCATTTTACCCGGTTTTTCAAGAAAACGACCGGCCTTGCACCGAACAACTACCGGTCGCTTAATTGATAGTACGCTCAGCGTCAGTAGGGTTGAGTTTGGATTCGCGGAGAATTGGTTGGTTTGAAATTCTTAAATTTTCGTTTGATTGTGTTTATCCGCTTCCCTCCGCGGCAAGGTAATTTTGTAATGGTTAATAAAAACATTACGATCATGATTTTAGACGAAATATATACACTACCAAACGGTGTCAAAATTCCCAAACTGGGGCTGGGTACCTGGTTTATCAGCAATAATGATGCAGCACAGGCAGTGCGGGAAGCCGTGCAAATCGGTTACCGGCATATCGATACGGCACAGGCTTACCAGAATGAAGCGGGCGTCGGCGAAGGCGTCAGAAGCGCTGGTATTGCGAGGGAGGATTTGTTTGTTACCACAAAACTCGCTGCCGAGGTGAAGTCTTATGACGAAGCCGTCGTTTCCATTGACCGTTCATTGCAGGTGCTCGGACTCGATTATATTGACCTGATGATCATTCACAGCCCGAAACCCTGGGCAAAATACGGAGAGGCAGATCGCTATTTTGAAGGCAACAGCCAGGCATGGAGGGCATTGGAAGATGCCTACAAAGCAGGCAAGCTGCGTGCCATAGGCCTGTCCAATTTTGAGCAGGCCGACATAGAAAACATTCTGGCTTCCGGCACTGTCAAACCGATGGTTAATCAGATACTGGCGCATATCAGTAACATGCCGCATGAATTGATTGAATTCAGTAAAGCGCAAGAAATACTGGTCGAAGCCTATTCGCCCATCGGGCATGGGGAACTGCTCAAGAATGAGAAAGTGAAGGAGATTGCGGACAAATACAAGGTTTCGATACCGCAATTGGGCATTCGTTATCTGCTTGAACTGGGCCTTTTACCGCTACCGAAAACCGCCAATCCCGCGCATATGAAAAGCAATGCAGCAGTCGATTTCGAGATCAGCGGGCAGGATATGCAGTTACTGAATAATATCCAGCCCATAAAGGACTACGGATCGGCAAGCCACTTTCCGGTATTTACAAGAAAGTAAAGCTCAAATTGGTAACCGCCGATGTTGGTCGAATGATCGCATTGACATCGGCGGTTGAAACCCTATAAAATTGGTACTGGTTGATGGTCCTATTCAAATCAGATAACACCAGTTTCCAGGGGGAATCACTGACGGGTGACCGAACCCTAGCTCGCTTTCAGTTCTAAACTCGCAATGGTAGTTAGTTCTACGCGCGCCTGTTTGGGCAAACCGGCCACGGCTATACATGTGCGGGTGGGATAGCGGTCGGTAAAATAGGTTTGATACACGGCGTTCAGCTGGTCGAAATATCTCATATCCGTCAGGTATACCGTCACACTGACAATGTGATTGAATGTCAGTCCGTACTCGTTCAGTATGGTCTCGATATTTGTAAACACCTGCCTTGTCTCGTCCTCGAACGAGGTAGTCACCAGCTGTCCGCCGGCAGAGCCGATCTGGCCCGAAATGAACAGGAACCCGTTGGATACCAACGCTTTTGAAATCGGCACTGCCGGTGCAGAAGCCTTTTCGATTGTACTCATGTGATAGATTGTTATGGATATGAATGCCCGCAATATACCGCAATT
>DATMSL010000241.1:0-2953 GCA_035565435.1 Dyadobacter sp.
AATAGAGCCAATGACAGCGACAAGGTCAGCCAGCAATGCGCCTTTTGAAATTTCACCAATTACCGAAAGGTTATTAAATGAACAAGCCCGAGCCTTGCAGCGAACGGGAATGTCCGAGCGGCCGTCGGCACGGAAATAGAAACCCAGCTCTCCTTTCGGGTTCTCCGCGCGCACGTAGAAATCCATCGCTTTCGGCCGGATTTTCTTTGGAACAATGGCCTG
Source organism: Dyadobacter sp. (assembly GCA_035565435.1). GTDB lineage: Bacteria > Bacteroidota > Bacteroidia > Cytophagales > Spirosomataceae > Dyadobacter. The sequence continues at coordinate 223 of DATMSL010000241.1, forward strand.
CGGGTCGAAATCGCGGGTTCTTTTGTAATCGCCCTGCAATTGTACCAGGCTTTGTTCGATGATTTTCACCGACTCCCAGCATTCTACCACGCGCACCCAGGTACGGTCCCAGCAATCGCCTGTTTTGCCTAGTTTTCCTTCGCCGATGGGTATTTCAAAGTCCAGCTCAGGATAAACGGAATAGCCATCTACCTTTCTCAAATCATATCTCAAACCCGAACCCCGCAGCATTGGCCCCGTACAGCCATAATTGATAGCTACATCCAGCGGGAGTACGCCAACATTCGCGGTTCTTTGGATAAATATCTTGTTATCCACCACGAGCTGCTGCAATTCGGTCAGCTTGGGTTTCAGATATTTGATAAGCTCCGCACAACGTTCTTCGAAACCAACCGGCAGATCATAGAACAACCCGCCTATCCATATATAATTGTACAGCATCCGCGCCCCGCACGTCCATTCGAGCAAGCGCAGGATTTGCTCGCGGTCGCGCATCATCCACAGGAAGGGCGTATACGCGCCTATGTCCATCGCGTACGTGCCCAGCGCGACGAAATGCGAAGCCAGGCGATTCAGCTCGGCAACGACTACGCGGATGTATTCAATGCGTTTGGGAATATCGTTTTCAATACCCAGCATTCTTTCCACACCCATTGCATACGCGTGCTCCGAGTTCATCGCAGCCACGTAATCCATGCGGTCTACATATGGAATGATCTGGTTGAATGGCAATGACTCGGCGTGCTTCTCAAAGCACCGGTGCAAATAGCCCAAATGCGGCACTACATCGATCACCACCTCGCCATCGGTCACTACTTCGAGCCGCAATACACCGTGCGTTGAGGGGTGCTGCGGGCCCATATTGAGCACCATCTCCTCCGTGCGAAGATTTTCGGAGTTGTATTTGGTAGGTGCCGAAGCAATGAAATGCTCGGGTTTATATTCGTATTGGATAGAATTGCTCATACCTAAAACCTGACTAGCTTCTGATCGTGTACTTCCACGCGCAACGGACCGATCGGCCGGCCTTCGTTATGCAGACGATCCACCGCCGTAACATAATAAACATATCTTTTGCCCGCTTCGGCGGTCATATCCACAAATTTCTCCCCTGTATAGCACATACCAAGAATGCGGCGCGGGTCGTGGGCAGTGGCCTTTTCGTCGGGCGGGAAGCGATAAATGACGTAATACCAGGCCTTGTCGCCGTCCGCAGCTTCATCTGGCTGCTCCCAGGTAAGTTCAATGCCACGAGAAAGCAATGTGGCTTTTAGGCTTTTCGGGGACAACGGCGGAATTTTATCCTTCCACGGCATCGTAGGAATCAATGCAGGGTATTTGAAGAGGTCCCGCCTCAATGAATCCACAAAACCCAGGCTGTTGGCCCGTAACGATCTCGAACTGAAAAAAATCGACCCATCAGCCTCGCTATCGCGGAAATAACGGACCTGGTTAGGTATTTCGGCAGGATTCGACCAATGCGAGTCTCTGTCCTTATACCCGACGCGGTAAGCACCCATACCTATATATAGATGTCTTTCGAAACAATTTTCTGTCCACCAATCCACCAGGTTTTTATAGGGTACCCTGTTAAAACCGGAAGAGAAATAGACTTGCGGAGCAATGTAGTCGATCCAACCCTCTTTTACCCAGCGGCGGCTGTCGGCGAACAAATCGTCGTAGGAGGCGAGCGCTCCGAACGTTTTAGAGCCCTCCGCGTCGCGGTCTTTGTTGCGCCACACACCGAATGGACTGATCCCGAATTTAAGCCGCGGATTCAATGCTTCCAGCGCTTCGTGGATCTGTTTTACTAATAAATCCACATTATGGCGGCGCCAGTCAGCCTTGTTGGTGTAGCCGTCGGAATATTTGCGGAAAGTTGCGTCGTCCTCGATCACCTGTCCCGGTGCCGCATACGGATAAAAATAGTCGTCGAAATGAATGCCATCGACATCATAGTTTCTGGCGACGTTGACGGTCATGTCGGTAATGAACTTCCGCACTTCCGGGATACCAAAATCAAATAGCTTGTAACCGTCGTACGTCAGAATCCACTCGGGATGCAGCCGGCTGATATTCTCCGCCGAAACGCTTTTCGAAGATTTATGCACCAGGCGGTTGAGGTTCAGCCAGGCGTGAAATTCGAGGCCCCGCTTGTGCGCCTCGGTGATCATGAAGTCGAGCGGATCCCACATGGGTTCGGGTTTGCGCCCCTGCACGCCCGTGAGCCACTCCGACCACGGTTCGGGGCTTTTGGCATAAAATGCATCTCCCGCGGCGCGCACCTGCACGAACACCGCATTCATCCCTACCCGCTTGTGGAAATCAAGCAGCTCAGAGAATTCCTCCTGCTGCTCCTCGGGGAGAAGGGTCTTGCTGCTTGGCCAATCAATATTGTCGACAGTGGCAATCCAGACCGCTCTAAACTCTCTCTTCGGGGGCAGATTACTCTCTGTTTCCGCGCTCTGAGCCATGCAACTTTCCAGCAAAAACGTGATAATAACGAAGGAAAGCGCAACAATTTTAATTTTTTTCACTATCTGACCAATGCAAAATGTTAATCCAACCAAAGTAACGTATTTTGGAACAAAGTTAGCCGACAACCGTCTTAATTTCGAGCAATAACGGTTTGATTTGGATCGGTATATGAAAATGGGTGCCAATGCCCTTTTCTTGACTTAGTTATATTTTGACGCTGGAATGATGTTTTAAACCGGCTTTTCGGTTGTGT
>DATMSL010000242.1:0-4736 GCA_035565435.1 Dyadobacter sp.
GCTCTTCTTATACCACTTTTGTATCGCAGCCAGACGAAACACCCGTTTGCTATAAAAGTCCATCAAATTTTAGCCATGAAAGTAAATAACCAATCATCAGATCAATCCATGAAAAATCAAGCCGTCCTTTCACCCATGCAAAACCTTTCCATTATGTCGTCGGGCGGCGTTCCGTCGGGCGCTACCAGCGAACTTAAAAACGTCCCGACGATTACTGTTTACAAGTTTGGGAAAGCGATCTCCGTTAAATCCAGCGATATTACTTGCCTGGAAGGCGTCGGTAATTACACGTTTGTATACACCCGGCATGAAAAGCACCTGGTTTCGAAGTGCCTGAAAGAGGTACAAGATGAGCTTAGCAGCGATTTCTTACGTATTCACAAATCATACAGCATCAATGCCCGCCACATCGCATCCCGCTGGCCCGATTATATTCACCTGAGCTGCGGCAAAGTGATCCCTATCGCACGCCGCCGCATCCGCGAAACGCATGAGATATTGGGAAGAATGGCGCTTTCGGCGTAGGGAATTTTAATTTATACAGATAATTCGCCGTCAGGATTGATGAATTTTTATCAATCCTGACGGCTCTTTCTTAATAGGCCCATTTCACATAAGCCGAGGCCCATGTAAAACCGGCGCCGAATGCCGAGAATATCAGGTTATCGCCTTTTTTGAGCTGCTTTTCGTAGTCCCACAGACAAAGCGGGATGGTAGCGGCGGTGGTATTTCCGTAGTGGGCGATGTTCATCATCACTTTGTCCATCCCGATACCCATGCGGTTGGCCGTGGCTTCGATAATGCGGCGGTTGGCCTGGTGCGGTACCAGCCAGGCTACGTCGTCGTGGGTGAGGTGGTTTCTTTCCATCATTTCCGCTGAAACGTCAGCCATATTCCGGACAGCCGATTTGAAAACCTGCTGGCCATCCTGGTGCAGGTAATGCATGCGGGCATCCACCGTCTCATGGGTGGCAGGGAACCTGCTACCGCCTCCGCGCTGTACCAGATTGTTATACCCTACGCCATCGGCGCGAATGAGCGTGTCGATCACGCCGTAGCCTTCGGTATTCGGTTCGAGCAGTACCGCCCCGGCGCCGTCACCGAAGAGAATACACGTGCGGCGGTCGGTGTAGTCCATCACAGCCGACATCTTGTCGGTACCCACTACCACCACTTTTTTATATTTGCCGGTTTCAATGAATTGCGCACCCAGTTCGAGGCCGTAAACGAAGCCCGAGCAGGCGGCATTCACATCGAAACTACCGATGTTGCGGATACCCAGCTGGTCGCAGATGAGGTTGGCGGTACTTGGGAAAACGAAATCGGGGGTAATGGTGGCGCAAATGAGGAGGTCTATTTCAGCGGGATCGGTGTTGGTTTTTTCGAGGAGGCCCTTCACTGCGCGGGCTCCCATGTGCGAGCTTCCAAGTCCGGGTTCTTTCAGGATACGGCGTTCTTTAATGCCGGTCCTGCTCACGATCCATTCGTCGCTGGTATCAACGAGTGTCTCCAATTCGGCGTTTGTTAGAATATAGTCGGGTACATATCCTTCGATGCCTGAAATGGAGGCTTTTACTTGTTTCATATACGATTCTAATGCTGGTAAATTTCGCTGTTTGGGCATTCTTTTGCCCTAAACAACAAATATGCATCACAAAAGTGCGCATTTCTCCACCTTTCAGTGGATTTTTTGGGAAGTTAATTTGAAAAGGAAAATTCTACGGGACAATGCGTATTTCGACGCGACGGTTGAGCCTGCGGTTCGCTTCGCAATCGTTCGGCGCGACGGGCAGCCCGCTGCCGAAGGCCCTTCCGCGAATGCGACCCGTCTCGATACGCTTCGATAGCAGGAACTTTTTGACTTCGTCCACGCGGTCGTACGAAAGCAGCAGGTTTTTCCGCGGATCGCCCACGTCATCGGTATGCCCTGAAAGCTCAATCCGGGGTGCAGGGTTTCTGACAAGGTAATCGGCCAGGATTTCCAGTTCCTGGTTGCTCTCCGGCAACATCGCCGGCTCGCTCTGGGTAAATAGCAAAACGGTTTCGATTTCCTCTTTCAGGTCCAGTTCTGACAAGACAACGGGCGCAGATTTACAGGAATCGCTATTTTCTATCGGTGTTAAATAAAAAATCTTCGTTGGGCGGAGCGTGCGGGCAGCTATGACTTCGGAATGCGTTTCGTAACCGTTGGCATGTATCGAAATAACCCCCATGTCCTTCGCTGACATTTTAAATTGATAAGCACCGTCCTCGTAAAGCGGAACAACAAGGTCCTCCGGACGTTGTCCTACCACCATAATCGTGGCCTCGATAGGCCGCAGCGTATATTTGTCGAGAACACGTACGGAAACGCGCGAGCGCTGCGGGATGACTTTTTGCTGGTTCGAGGCCGCATCGGCCTGTTGCTGTCCATGCGCGGCAATAACCGCTGCAACCGACAAAAGTAGGATGATTGTAAAAGTTTTCATTCAAACTCCGGTTAGGTTGAACAATCGTATTTTACAAGCAGGGAAGTATTTTTATAAATATATGAAGGTTATTTATAGGTAATGCAATATCTGACCGATTTTTTCAGGGTAGTATCTTGAAACTGGCACGGGGCATGTACAGGGGAGCAGGGCTGATGCCATAGCCGTACACCGACAGTTTCGTTTGCGGCGGTTCGTGCGCTGACAGGTTCACTCTGCGGTTCCGAAAGAGCTTTTCGAGCTCATCTTTGATAAGTACCGGTGCTTTCCAGGGTTCCAGTTTCATTTTCCTGCTGAAAAGCCTGGGCACTTCCTCCTTGACTTTCAGCGGTAGCTTGTCCAGTTCCGGATCGAACTGAATGCTGATGGTGTACCATACGGCAATGGGCTTGCCGTCCTTTTGTGCGGGTGTCCATTTAGGCATAATGCGTATGAGCCGCAGCGCTTCGTCATCCAGTTCAATGCCGGGGCTTTTGATAATCCGTCCGCTGCTGATGTTTCCTTCTTCGTCGATCAGGAAAGAAACCTGCACTGGTCCCTGCACGCCCGATTGCAGCGCTTCCTGGGGGTATTTCAGGTTATTGGCAAGAAATTTCGTCAATCCTTTGAAATACGGCCAACGGTCGAGTCGGAGAGACGAGCCGGTTTCATTTCCCTGGTTTGCCTCCACCTCTTTCTTCGTCAGTTTTGCCGGGCCCTTCATGCGCATGGCCAATACCTGGGGGCGTGTTTTCAACGCGATGAGATATTCCGTTGTCGATTTGACAATCGGGATTTGCCGTGGCTCATAGTCGGGATGCTGGATAATGAGCGTCCCGTTCAATGGCGCATCGGCGATTTCGAAGCTGCCCGTCAGATTGGTGACGGTGGCGCGCTCCGAGCCGGCGATCAGGATCGCAGCGTTGACAACCGGTCGTGAGGATTCGTCGGTGATTTTGCCGGCAATCCGGGTGGTTTGAAAAAAAGCCGCCCGGATATCCAGGCTATCGGAAACCGGGTGCCCGGTCGCAACTGTACCCCAGGTTGCGGCAACGGAGAACATTGCGAGGGAGATGTATTGGGGAAACAGCGGTCGAGGTATTCTTTGCAGCATGAGTTTCCAGGTGTTTGAAATGGCCGATATTCACTCAACTATACCTTTTTTTCATAAACGATTGTATTTCAAATATAGGATACGCAAATAGCAGCAGAATGTGTAATTTTTTTGAAAAAAATCGACGACCCAGGCGCTAGCCGATGGATCATCGGAATGGGTTTAATTTGGAAAAACATTTTACATTCGGCCGATCAGTAATTAAATCATCCGTCAACAACACTATTCACGCACGCTGCCTATGGAAAATCTGCAAGCGGACATCCTGTTTTACAATTCGCCCGCCGGGAATGTTAAGGTGGAGGTTATTTTTAATGATGAGACATTCTGGCTGAACCAGAAGCGGTTGGCGGAGCTGTTTGGGGTGGACGTTCGAACGATAAACGAGCATCTTCAAAACATTTTCAATTCTGGCGAATTGGAACGGGACGCAACTATCCGGAAAATCCGGATAGTTCAAAAGGAAGGCAACCGGAATGTGGCGCGTGAAGTCGATTTCTACAATTTGGATGCCGCCATCGCAGTAGGTTACCGTGTCAACAGCTTTCAGGCGACGCAATTCCGGATCTGGGCAACCAGGACCTTAAAAGAGTTTATTATCAAAGGTTTTGTGCTCGATGACGAACGTCTGAAACAAGGGAAAAGATTCGGGAAAGACTATTTCGACGAACTGCTCGACCGCATCCGTGAAATCAGGGCAAGCGAGCGGCGTTTCTACCTTAAAATCACCGATATTTTCGAACAATGTAGCATCGACTATGTGAAGGACTCACCGGATACACAAAAATTCTTCAAGATCGTTCAGAATAAGCTGCATTACGCCATTTCCGGAAAAACAGCCGCAGCTATTATTGCCGAACGGGCAAACGCAGGAAAGCCCAATATGGGTTTGCAAACTTTCAAGAATGCACCCTATGGCAAGATTCAAAGAGTGGATATTGGTATAGCCAAGAACTATCTTATTGAAAAGGAGATAAAGGAATTGGAACGTATCGTTTCGATGTACCTGGATTATGCTGAAAACCAAGCAGCCAGGCAAATCCCGATGAAAATGGCTGACTGGGCGGATAAGCTGGACGCGTTTTTGCAGTTTAATGAGTACGAAATCCTGAAAGACGCGGGTAAGGTCAGTCATGAAGTGGCTATTCGGCTCGCGGAAGAGCAATTCGAGAAAT
>DATMSL010000243.1:0-4073 GCA_035565435.1 Dyadobacter sp.
ACATAGCCGCTCACAAACTCCTTGATTTCGGTAAAAGGGCCGTCGGTAACCACATTGTCGGCGAATACCGTTTTGGCGCTTTCATTGGACAGCGTATTGCCCTTGTCGGCCAGTTTGTTCTGTGCGGCAATGCCGGCGAGCCAGTTCATGCGCTCCTGTATCTGCTCGGGCGTAGGGCGGAAATCGGTCTGATTATCGAGCCGGAAGATTAATGCAAATTCTTTCATAATGGATATTGGTTTGATTTCCCTTATGACGACCGGGCCGTCGGGACGGGGACAATGCAATTTGAAATAAACCGGATTGTAACAAAAACACAAGCCGGTCGTCTATGTATTGTCAAGTGTAAGCAACGGCTTCACATCCAAAAACAAAAGAGCAGGCGTTTCGTCTGCTCTTTTTTAGTATTTCAAAAACGGGAAGTGTTTTACAGCTTGTAGCGGACGATGAAGGTGTTTTTGGTCCCTGCAACCCCATTCAAAGTGACATTGTTGAATGTGGCATTTCCTTCGAACCAGCCTGTGGCGTACACATAGCCTGAGGCGACGCATATCCTGTTCACCCTGTCGTTTCCTGTACCGCCGCCAGATACCGTGAAATCGCGGGCTGCATTGAGTTCTGCGGGATCGACTTCCGTGATCAGAATGTCAATATTTCCTATACCACTTTTCTCCTGGCCTGTTGCCATTGGGAAGCGAGCCTTGTCTTCAAATGAGCCGGCGATCAGGATATTGCCGTTGGTACTTAGTGCAATGCCGCCGTGGAAATCATCCTTCAATTCATTGAAACCATTTTTTGCTTTTTGTACTTCTCCATTGGCATTCCATTTGCCCAGGTACACATTTTTAAATGCAGAGGCTGGCAAGCCCAGTTCGGTGACATTTCCACTGTGCATGCCAGTCACGTACACATTTTTTGAAGCATCGACCACAATGTCGTAAGCAAATTCTTCGGCACCTGAGCCCGCCCGCTTGGCCCATTGGAATTGGCCGGAGCCTGCGGCCAACTTGGCAACGAATACATCGACCTCTCCCGCCGCAGACATAGGCTGTGCAATACCCGGAAATGTTACCGATCCCCAGAACCCGCCTGTAAGGTAGATATTACCGTCTGTATCGACAGTCATATCTTCAACCTGCTGTTCATTGCTACCTCCGAAGATCGTCGGCTGCGCGAATGCTCCCGTGGATGGATCCACGGACACGAGGAAGCCATCAGTACCATTTGCGGATGACGTAGCTCCACCAAAATAAATATTGCCTGTGACGAAGCCAGTCAGGTATATTTTGTTGTTAAAATAGGCAATGGAGCGTCCCTGGTCTTTGTCACTCCCGCCAAATGTTTTGATCCACTGGCGCGCGCCAGTCGAACCGTTAAATTTGGCGACAAAGCCGTCAAGGCCGCCTCTTGGAGCTCCGTCGTCCCCCACGAGTGCGCCTCCCAGGAAACCTGTTACGAATACATTACCGCTGGCATCCACAGCGAGGCCGTTAGCGTGGTCTTGGGTTGAGCTTCCTCCGCCGGTTACCCATTGACATTGCATGGCACTATTATATTTAGCCACAAAGAAATCAGTGGAGCCGGATTGTGACATGTAGGATTTGCCATTACCCAACTGGATCGTGCCCGCAGCTTCACCGCAGATATAGATGTTGCCGCTGCCATCCACGAAGATATCCGTTGTAAAGCTGCTCCCTCCCGAAATGCTGATCGCATCGGTGCTCGGCACTGGTGCTTTGATCACGATCGGATAGGATTGGGTATCGGTCACATTTTCATCGTTCTTGGCCGTCAAAGTAACCACGTAGCTCCCCGCATTGGAGTAAGTGTGAACGGGGTTCTGGTCTGTGCTGGTGTTGGTAGCAGAGCCGGTGTCCCCAAAATCCCAGGTGTAACTCGTAGCGTTTTTCGACTGATTATTAAATGTCACGGTCGCAGGAGCGATGCTGTCGTTGGTAATGGTGTATTTGAAATCAGCCTCAGGTGCCGAAGCAGTCGCAGCATCGATCTTGACCGACCGAGTTTCCCCGCTTGTGCCGCCGTCGACGCCTCTTACCATGAGTTTTACCTCATAGATTTTACCGGACTCAAAAGTATGTGTGATTTGAGTTTCAGTTGTTGTTTTCATTGGACTTTCATCGTTAAAATCCCATTGCAGGCTCGCCACATTTTCCGACTCGCTTATAAATGTGACTTCACAAGGCGCCTTACAGCCATTTTCCGGTGTGAATCTGAACTTGGCTACCGGTTTCAGAGGTATATCGATGTGGCAGCCGAAAGTGGCCGATACAAGCAGTATGTAAACTAATAATCGCTTCATGGAATGGAATATCGATGGGAGGTGAAATATGGATTATTGGATTTCGGCAAGTAATTCCCCGGACTGTTTATGATAGGTATTTTCAGGATCTGCAATGATCTTTTTCAGCTGCTCTTTGCAGTTTTTCAAGTCGTTACGCTGCAAATAGGCGAGGGCCCTGTACCAGTCGGCCACGCCTTTCAACTGCCGGTATCGGCTGGTTTCCACCTGGCCGAACGCTTCCAAAGCCAGCGTGGTCTCGCGTTTGGCGAGATAGCGGATACCCTGCTGCACGTGAGCCGTATCCGAACGCCATTGGGCTATTGCCGAGGGGCTTATCCCCAGCTTGTCTCCGGAAAAAGGACTTTCCAGCGCTGTATTCGGATCGAAATAGGCAGCGAAGAACTCGCTTGCATTGACAGCAGCCGGGGCCTTTTTGACGGGCTCCTGTACCGGCGCTCTGTTTCGAACGGTGTCAGGGTGTTTTGCAGGCTGCGTTTGTGTGACGGTGTCCTTCACAGCCGGCGTGTCGGAAGCCACCTGGGGATTTTCCGGGCCGAAATTGAAATACCAAACCAGCCCTACGGCAATCAGCATGCTTGCAGCGGCGGCGAGGTACGGCCAGCGCGCACTCGTCCTCGCATTGTCCGGGGTGAGTGGCAGGATCTTGGTATCGTCGTTTTCGGCTTGCTGGTTGCCTGGTAATGCCCCTTCGCTTTGCAGCCGGGCATGGATGTCCTTGAATAGCGCCTTGTATTCATTCGCTTTTAATCCATTCCGGATACGTCGCTGGGATGCCACCTCCCGTGCCAGTTCTTCGTCGGCATTCATCCGGTTTTCGAACGCGGCGCGTTCTTCCGGCGCGCCCTGGCCGCTCAGGTATTGGTGGATTTCATGAAAGGTTTCTTCTGATAATTCCATATGCTCAAATCGAGATTCGCTGGTGGTATTTTTTAGATTGATACGCGTTTGCGCCGATTCTTATCATTACAAATGAAATTTCTCTTTCAGATATTTGGCACATTTGAAGCGCTTTACGGTAGCGGAGGCTTCGGTCATCCCCAGTTCGCCGGCAATGTCGCGCAATGAGCGGTCTTCGACGTAAAACCATTTCAGCACTTTCCGGCAGTCTTCCGCCAGCAATTGAAACGCCCGGTCGAGTTTTTTAAATATCCAGCTGCGTTCATCCTCGTCGTAGGCCTGAGAAATGGCTTCAGGCAGGTCTGCGCTGAAAGCATTGCCTTCATCGTCCACGCCCGCGATCCTGAATGATCCGCCGGCGGTGCTTTTGTAAGCGTCCTCGTCATTTTCGTCCGCCGCCAACCGGGTTTCCAGCCTTACCTCAGCGCGGCGTGTGAGCTGGTCGAGGCTTTTTTTCCATTGATTAATATAAATCCGGTGAAAATAGGTGGTGATCCGGGTGCCTTCCTGGTACACATAGCTGCCATCGCGTACCTTACTCACGAAAATAGCCAGGCATTCCTGCAAAAGGTCCTCCGCCTGCTCCTGATTGCTGCCGCGTTTCAGCACATAGGGAATGCACTGCTGATAGGTTTGCAGGTATAAACAAGAAAAAGCTTCGCGTTTTTCATGAAGCAGTTCTTCGTAAAATACTAAATCAGAATCACGATAGCGTTTACAGGAATCCGTCATTCAAATCGATATTAACTTATTTATTTCAATTCACTCAAAATAGCTTTCTTTTCGCCTGTGTGGTGATCGGGATTGTGCATTTCGCAATCTTTCCTTTTTCATTACCGGAAGCGGTAATATC
>DATMSL010000244.1:0-2371 GCA_035565435.1 Dyadobacter sp.
GGTCCAGCTGGGCCACATGCCCAAGCCCTGGTGGCGCGACTATACCGAGGCGAATGGCTGGCAGGCGACCTTCCTCAACCAGCACGACGTGCACGGCCTGATCGCCTTTTGACGCATTATATGCGTACAAAACAGATAAAACCGTAGCCGTTTTCGAGAGAACTGGCGTGTTGAGCTCACGGGAGCTGCATGCGCGCTATGAGATCGAACTGGAAAACTATGTGAAAAAATTGCAGATTGAATCGCGTGTGATCGGTGACCTTGCATTGAACCACATTGTGTCTACGGTAGTAAAATACCAGTTCAAACTCGCACAAACCGCCCGCTCGCTGACTGACCTCGAAATGTTGGAAGAAGCCGAACCGATCAAGGAAATTATCCGGGACATTTCTTCACACGTGGTGGTGATCAAAAAGCTGGTACATGAAATGACCGAAAGCCGCAAAAAGGCTAACAACGTCGAGGAGCTTTTCGAGCGTGCGAAATGCTATGGTTCCGAGGTGAAGGGGCATTTTGACGAGATCCGTTACCACGTCGATAAACTGGAATTGTTGATCGATGATGAGGACTGGCCATTGGCTAAATACCGCGAAATGCTATTTTTAGAGTAGTTTTACAGTTGAATCAAACAACAAAAGAATATGAATCCCGGATTTGATCCAGAAGAAATCGCGCAGCTCAAAGCCGAATGCAAGGCCGAGAATTCGAACTTTATATATGTAGAGGACGAGTTTGAGGATGAAGGAGACAATAATGAGCATGCACACGTGCAGTTTGTCGGTACTTATAAAAATCAGGAGGTTATTTATGACGCCCTGGTTTACACTTTGCGCCTGCATCATTCTACACTCGTGTACGACGAGGCGTTGGAACGGTTGAAAAAAGAAATGCCGGGCTATTTGTCACCGGATGAGCGCCCGGCCAACTACAAGATCTCCGAAGAGCAGGAAGACGAAGCCGAATTGCTGCTGACCGAGTTCATCGAGGAAATCGAAGAAGGGGAGGAGATTACCGTCCGTGAGCACATCGAAATAGACGATCAGTTTGAATATGGCGTGGGCCTGGAAGTAGGTTTGAATAAAACGGAGATCGATGAGCAGGTGATCAGCGACTTTATCAAGGCTTATACCTCAGGTAGTGTGCAGCTTGATCCTACATTGTACTCCTTCATGGGCAGCGAGGACGAAGACTGATCAGCGCAGGTCCTGCTGACCCAGCCCTACCAGCCTTAAAAGGCTGCGTTAAGGCTGGGTTACTGGACACATATAGCGGCCATAATAAGCAAAACGACCACCTTTTTGGGGTGGTCGTTTTGCTTATTATGGCGTTCTGCGAATTAGATAGCAGATTTAACAGTCTTAATGATACGAGCTGCCACTTTGTAAGGATCAGCAGCAGAGTTTGGACGACGGTCTTCGAGGTATCCGCTCCATCCTTTTTGAGGAACCAGAACAGGGATACGGATAGAAGCACCACGGTCAGAAACACCGTAGCTGAAATCGTGGATAGAAGCAGTTTCGTGCTTTCCAGTCAGACGCAGGTGGTTGTCAGCACCGTAAACTTCGATGTGCTCTTTCACTACCGGACGGAATGCTTCGCAAATCTTATCGAAAGTAGCTTTGCTGCCGGCGGTTCTCAAAACGCCGTTTGAGAAGTTAGCGTGCATACCTGAACCGTTCCAGTCAAGGTCGCCAAGCGGCTTGCAGTGCCAGTTGATAGATACACCATATTTCTCACCGATTCTTTCGAGGAGGTAACGGCCCAGCCAGATTTGGTCACCAGCTTCTTTCGCGCCTTTTGCGAAAATCTGGAATTCCCACTGACCAGCAGCAACTTCTGCATTGATACCTTCTACGTTCAGGCCTGCGTCAAGGCAAACGTCAAGGTGCTCTTCGATGATCTCACGACCAAAAGCGTTTTTCGCGCCTACCGAGCAGTAGTAGGGTCCTTGTGGAGCTGGGTAGCCATTTGCAGGGAAGCCCAGGGGTTTGTTAGTGTCGTTATCCCAAAGGAAATATTCTTGCTCAAATCCGAACCAGAAGTCGTTATCGTCGTCTTCGATAGTTGCGCGACCGTTCGATTCGTGAGGAGTTCCGTCAGCGTTCAATACCTCGCACATTACCAGGTAGCCATTTTTACGCTGTGGATCGGGGATAATGTAAACCGGTTTCAGCAAACAGTCGGAAGAACCGCCGGGAGCCTGCTCAGTTGACGAGCCATCAAACGACCACATTGCGCAATCTTCCAGTTTTCCACTAAAATCGTTTTCAATTTTGGTTTTGCTGCGTAAACTTTGGGTCGGCTTGTAGCCATCCAACCAAATATATTCCAGCTTGGACTTTGACATAATAGTACTAGATAAAGTGGTGAC
>DATMSL010000245.1:0-10474 GCA_035565435.1 Dyadobacter sp.
CCCGAATCTTGCAACGGATCATCAGATCCGGATCAGACCGGAGCTATATGGGCTTGAATTTGCGCTTGCGGCACCCGAACGCGGGCGGATGATAGTAACCGCGGTAAGCGCCGAAGCCGGGGCACTTGGCATTGAACCCGGGATGGTAGTAGCGGACGCCCGGGCTATACTCCCTTCGCTGGTGGTATTGGACGATGAGCCGGAGGTTACAAGGCATGCATTGCAGGCCCTGGCAGAATGGTGCCTGCGCTACACCCCTACCGTCGCGCTGAATCTACCGGATGGCCTTATCCTGGACGTGACCGGGTGCGCGTACCTTTGGGGAGGTGAGCGCGTATACATGAATGACCTCACCACCAGGCTTAGTCATGCCGGCTACACGACACGTGCAGCCATCGCGGATACGATCGGAACGGCGTGGGCACATGCGCATTATGGACGCCCCGGCGCGATTATCCCGCCCGGGGAACAACGTAATGCATTGCTGAAACTTCCACCTGCCGCGCTGCGCCTGTCCCCCGAAACGCTGGGAAAAATGCAGAAGCTGGGGCTTTATACCATCAACAGCTTCATACAGATACCTGCCAGAATGCTGCGCCGGCGGTTCGGTGAGGATTTGCTGGAAAAACTGAACAAAGCACTCGGGTACTCGCAGGAATTCATCGAACCCATCCGGCAGGCTATCCCGTACCAGGAACGGCTTCCCTGCCTGGAACCCATTGTAACAGCCACAGGCATTGAGATCGCATTGCAAAAATTGCTGGAAATGCTTTGCGCCCGACTCGTAAAGGAAGGTAAGGGGCTACGTAAAAGCATTTTGAGCTGCTTCCGTGTGGATGGAAAAACACAGCAAATCGACATTGTGACGAACCGGGCTTCGCATCATGTCAAGCACCTTTTCAGACTTTTTGAACTGAAAATCAAGACTATTGCTCCCGGTTTTGGGATCGAGTTATTCCTGCTTGAAGCTCCAGAGGTAGAGGACATGGAAGTGACGCAGGAAACGATGTGGGATACCACAGGCGGTTTTGAAAATGCTGCTATCACCGAATTACTAGATGCCGTCACAGGAAGGACAGGTACCGAAACAGTTCATCGGTATTTGCCCGATGAGCACCATTGGCCCGAAAGATCCGTCAAAACGGTAACGTCTCTGCGCGAGAAACCGAATACCAGCTGGCGTACCGACCGGCAAAGGCCTGTTTTTCTGCTTCCAAAACCTGAAAGCATTGAAGTCACCGCACCTGTCCCCGATTACCCGCCAACACTTTTTGTATACAAGGGGAAGGTTCATTATATAGATAAATCAGAAGGCCCCGAACGCATAGAGCAGGAATGGTGGCTACAACAGGGCCTGCACCGCGACTATTATACCCTGGAAGACCGGCAAGGGCAGCGCTACTGGGTTTTCAGGCTGGGCCCATATTCCGAAGAAGGGAATAAAGAACGTCCCGAATGGTTTATTCACGGCTTCTTTGCCTGACAACAAGCTATTTGCACGAATTACACTTCATCATCATGAATTACACTGAATTGCAGGTCACCACTAATTTCAGCTTCCTTCGCGGTGGGTCCCATCCCGAGGAGTTGGTGGCGTATGCCTTTGAACTGGGCTACAAAGCCATTGCCATTACTGATCGCAACACGCTCGCAGGCATTGTACGTGCGCACGCGGCCGCAAAGGGCAAAGATTTCCGCATTATCCCCGCCTGCCGCCTGGATCTGCTCGACGGCCCGAGCCTGCTTGCATACCCTACCGACCGGGAGGCCTACAGTCGCCTTTCTGCATTGCTGACCAAGGGAAACCTCCGCACCGAAAAAGGCAAATGCGACCTTTACAAAGCCGATGTATACCAGCATGCCGAAGGCATCAAGTTCATAGCAGTACCGCCATCTGCTCTAAATGCGTCTTTTGACTTTGACCCTTCCTTCGCCCGAAACCTGAAAGAATACCGCGAGGCCCTTGGAAATAACCTCTATCTCGGCGCCATACGCTCCTACCAGGGCGACGATATGAAAAAGCTCTACCGCCTCGACCAGCTCTCCCAGCGATTCAGCATCCCGCTGGTAGCCACCAACGATGTCCATTACCACAACCTGCAAAGGCGCGAATTGCAGGATGTGCTCACGTGCGTCCGCGAGAAATGCACCATTTACAGTGCCGGTTATCGGTTGCACGAAAATGCGGAAAGGTATTTAAAACCGGCGGCGGAAATGCAGCGACTGTTTCTAAAATTCCCGGAAGCCATCGAACGCACTCAGGAAATCGTGGACGCCTGCCAGTTTTCACTGAGTAGTTTGAAATATGTGTATCCGGAGGAGTTGACTACTGAGGGGAGGACGCCTTTGCGGGAACTTGAAATTTTAGCCTGGCAGGGAGCGGTTGACCGATTTGACGCTTGCATTCCGCAAAAAGTGGAAGACGCCATTGAACATGAGCTAACCTTTATAGAAGAAATGGATTATGCTCCATACTTTCTTACTGTTTATGACATTGTTAGGTTTGCAAGGTCCCAAAATATTCTTTGCCAGGGAAGGGGTTCAGCAGCCAATTCAACCATATGCTACTGCCTCGGCATTACCTCGGTAGATCCCGTTGAAATTGACCTTCTTTTCGAACGCTTTATTTCTTCCTCCCGGAATGAGCCACCCGATATTGATGTGGATTTTGAACATGAGCGGCGCGAGGAGGTAATGCAATACATTTATAATAAGTATGGCCGAGACCGGGCTGGCATTGTGGCTACTGTGACTCAGGTGCATCAGAAAGGGGCCGTTCGCGATGTTGCGAAGGCTATGGGCATGTCAATAGATGCAATCAATCGCCTTTCCAGTTCGCTGTGGGAATTTACCGATGAATGGTTTGATGGCAAACTCATTACTGAGCATGGTTTCAATCCTAATGATCCTCACCTCATCAAAATCCTTGATCTCACCAACCAATATATGGGGTTCCCTCGCCAATTGGGACAGCATACTGGTGGCTTCGTTATTACACAAGGTAACCTTTCAGACCTTTGTCCTATTCTTAATGCAAGAATGCAAGATCGAACTTGTATTGAATGGAACAAAGACGATATTGATACGTTGGGGTTTCTCAAAATTGATGTATTGGCCTTGGGTATGCTTACATGTTTACGCAAGGCTTTTGATTTACTTAAAGAGCATTATAATATCATCCACGATCTCGCGAGTATTCCTCCGGATGACGAGGCTGTATACGATATGATCTGCAAAGCCGACACAATCGGTGTTTTTCAAATTGAAAGCCGGGCCCAGCAGTCTATGCTACCCCGATTAAAACCAAGATGCTTCTACGACTTAGTAATAGAGGTCGCCATCGTAAGGCCCGGGCCTATTCAAGGCGATATGGTGCATCCATATTTAAGGCGACGAGATAAGATTGAGGACGAAGAATACCCAAGTGAAGAGTTGAGGAAAATTCTGGAAAAGACCAAAGGAGTCCCCCTTTTCCAGGAGCAAGCGATGAATATTGCTATTGTAGCTGCCAATTTCACTCCCACAGAAGCAGATGAGCTAAGAAGAAGCATGGCAACTTTTAAAGCCAAGGGAGTTGTATCCAAATTGAGGGATAAGCTGGTATCAGGTATGGTTAGGAAAGGCTATGAAAAAGACTTCGCCGAGCGCATCTTCAAACAACTCGAAGGCTTCGGAAGCTACGGTTTCCCGGAAAGCCATGCGGCGAGTTTTGCATTGCTTGTCTACGTTTCTTCGTGGATCAAATGCCACCATCCCGATGTCTTTGCAGCGGCGCTGCTCAATAGCCAGCCTATGGGCTTTTACCGGCCAGCGCAAATCGTGATCGATGCGCGAAATCATGACGTGAAAGTAAGGGAGATCGATATTAATCACTCTTTCTGGGATAATACCCTTGAAAACGTTTCCGGCGAACGATGCGCATTGAGACTGGGTTTCAGGCAGGTAAAAGGATTAAAAGAAGAAGAAATGCAAATTCTGATCGCCGCTCGTACCACGCCATTTACCCACATTCATCAATTGCTCGAAGCGGGGATTTCCCATACCGCGCTGGAAAAACTGGCGGATGCCGACGCATTCCGGTCAATCGGCTTCGACCGTCGCCAGGCGTTCTGGGAAGCCTCCGCACTGGCCGACCGGCCGGTCGGCCTTTTCAAAGGGCAACCATCTGCCAGCGCCAGTGAGGAAGATGTGCAATTACCGCAAATGACGCTCTCTGAGCACGTTATCCATGATTATGCCGCCACGTCACTTTCGTTGAAACAACACCCGGTCAGTTTTGTGCGCGAGCAGTTGAATGCGCTTGGCGTGGTTACCAGCAAGGAACTCGAAAATATCAACGATGGCAAAATCGTGAAGGTTGCGGGCCTGGTACTGGTGCGGCAGCGGCCAGGGACAGCCAGCGGTATTTGTTTTATCACTGTGGAAGATGAGACCGGCACGGCAAACTTGGTCGTTTTTCAAAACATGTTTGATACCTACCGCAAGGAAGTGTTGCGCTCCAAATTGCTGATGGTTGAAGGTAAAGTGCAAAAGGAGAGCTCTGTTATACATGTGGTGGTGAGCAAATGCATCAATGCATCCGGTTTACTGCGAAATCTTGCGGCGAACGAGGAGCAGGAGCCCGATATCCTCACATTATCGCGAGCCGATGAAAAAGATGAGTACGAATCACAGGCCAAGGTGCGAAAGTTGCAGCCACGCAAAAATGTCCAGGCGGAAATTTTCCCAGCATCCAGGGATTTCAGGTGATCAATGGACTGCCATATCGAGGTCGATAACCTGCATTTTGTAATTTTCCGGCAGGAGCAGATTGCGCAAAAATGTACCGACACCCAGTTGCCGGCTGAATTTGTAAATGGGCAACAGCAGGTCCACGAGCCAGCCTTCCCCCAAGCCGAGCAATGCATTTACGCGTTCGGGCACGAGCTGCATTTGCACATTCCGCAGCAAATGGTACCGGTACCAGCCAAGGTGTTTCCGGTATTGTTTGTAAAGATCGATGGTGAAAGGACTTTTGACGAGGTTTTCCTGCAAATGCTCGGTGCGCATCCGCTCCCACGCGCGCAGGTTCGCGGGTAGCCCGGGAACGCCCATCCCCTCGCCCACCGCGTGAAAAACGTTGAACAATTCCTCCTTTTCGGCTACTGTCAATTTCCTTTCCAGCAGCTCGAAAGAGCGGATTGAATAGTCGATGAGCATAAAAAGCACGTCACGGTAGGCACTGTCGGGGATGCGGGCATTACGGCTCCGCTCCACGCCCTGGTGGATCGACGCGATCTGGCGAATAGCCCGCATGGCGTCCTCATATTCAGAGAATACGATTTGCCTCGCATAACCCACGGTCGAAAACAGCCTTCCCAGCGGATCCGCAGGAAGCTTCCCTGTAAAATAAAGCCAGTCTACCGACTTATTGAGCGCAAATTCGGCCGATGCTCCTGCAAAAATGAACAAAATCGTATCCGCTTTCCCCCAGATTTCCCGCACGATCGAACCTTCTTCCACGAACCATTTCATACCGCTTGCCTTTTGTTCATTACCACTTCCGCTCCCACCACCAACACAATTCCCAATGTATAAGCAACGATATCCGACCACGAAAAGGTCGTCCCGATGATCGTCCGGGCAACTGCATTATCTTCCAAACCGAATACGCTGACGATTTGCAGGTATTGCAGCGTTTCGATAAAGCATGCAAATACCAAAACCGCCAATGCCGCCGGCAGTACATTCAATCGGGTAACACCGCGCACAAAGCAATAGAGTAGCACAACCACCAACACATCTCCACCCCACGGCCGCACAAAATCGTCGTGCACATACAGGGCAATCAACACTTCAACAATGAAAATCACTAGTGCAGCAGTTAAATAATTCATTTTAAACATTTCAATGCAGGATTAACGGTTCTGGTCTGATTAACTCTGAGCTACCGGGTTGTCTTTCATTGCCACCTCGCGATTTCACCTTCGACAATATAGATTCCAGCAAAGGCAGCATAGCATTCAGTCCCTCGGTTTTAATGATAAAATTTCAAAGCGGCTCAAACTTCTTCCAGCCGCCCGTATACAAAAAATGCTTGGCAATATGTTTCACAGAGTCGTGCTGAAAGCTTGATTTAAAGATATTTTTCCAGCTATAAAACGCCTCATAGGCCCACCAATAGCCTTTTTCGAGTGCTTCGGCACTAAGCCCCATGGTCTTATACACCACATGCCGGGTGTCGTACCGGTCCCAGTTGCGGGTCAGTATCCGTCCGGCTGCTTCCATATTTTTGTACAATTCCGTACCGGGGTAAGGTGTCAATATATGATAGGTTGAAGTGGTGATGCCGTGGTTAACGCCCCAGTCGACGGTCCGCTTGAATACGTCGCTATCATCCTCATCCAAACCAAATACAAAGCTCCCGTTGATCATAATTCCCAGGGAATGCAACCGGTTTACCGCTTTTGCATAGTCCTTTTCCAGGTTTTGCTTCTTGTTGCTTTGTTTCAGGTTTTCGGGTGAGAATGTTTCAAAACCTACAAAAAGGCTTCTCAAACCTGCATCGGCGGCTTTTTCGATCAGATTCCCCCTTAGTATGGCGTCCACCGTGGAAGCTCCCTGGAACATCCGGTTCATTCCCCGCATTCCCTCAAACAGCGACTCCGCAAACTTCGCATTGCCCAGCAGGTGGTCGTCCAGGAAATACAAATGCCGCCCGGGCAACCGGTCAATTTCTGCGAGCGCATCATCAACCAACTGCGTATAAAAAGTCTTTCCGCCTTCGAAAAACGCGTCTTTGTAACAGAAACTGCAATGGTGCGGGCATCCCCTGGTGACGACAATGGAGTTGGGCACAAGGTACAGATTGCGCTTGATGAGGTCGCGACGAATAGGTGGCATGCCAGCCAATGTCCTGACGGTCGATGTGTAAATCTGCTTTGGAGTTCGGTTTTTGAAATCTATCAGAAACTGCGGAAATATATCCTCGCCCGGACCGATGAAAATACTGTCGGCATGTGCCATGGCCTCGTGCGGGAGCGACGTCACATGCAAACCGCCCAAAATGACGTAACTCCCCTTTTTCCGGTACGCATCCGCGATGCGGTACGCCCTGAAAGCATTCGTAATATAAACCTGAATCACGACCAGGTCCGGCATGTCGTCCAGGCGAAGTGTCTCCACGTGCTGGTCTTGCATGTCGATTTCGTCTTCGGGCGAAAGATACGCCGCCAGCGTGGCCAGCCCGAGAGGAGGAAACAGTGAATACTTGATGGGCCTCCACAGCGGGCTCTCCGCTTCTGTCAGGGCCGGCAGGATCATTTTTACTTTCATAGCCAAATTTAAAAGTACTTTGCATTACAAAGTAAATTAATGCCTTTGACATAAACAATATTCCCTGCCCTTCAAAAAAATAGCCCCCGGAAACCGGAGGCCGTTTTGCGATTCACAAATCTGACTACAACATCATTTTAAATCTTCAAGCCGATAGCCCAGGAAATCATCGACGACCAGCTTGTAATTCAATTTCTTCCTCGGACTGGCAATGTGCACGCTGTATGTCCCCGCACCAAGTTTCGACACATCAAACCAACGTCCGTAGCTGGGATCTTTGACCTGTTCGCGGTAAATCGTGCGCAGTTCACTGTCGACAATGCGGATATCGTACGATTCCTGTGCCGGATTTTTGAGAATGACTTTCATTTTTCCGTTTTGCACCACATATACATTCGACATGGCCGTTTTCACATTCACGCTCGGCGCAGCCCATTCAGGTTCCGAGGCTCCGCGGTAATCCGTCCGGCTATCCGCAACGATATCGTAGGCTTTCACTTTTTCGGATAACAATTCGCGCGCCATCAATTTGGCCAGCAAATCATCAAAAAGCCTGACATTCCGCCGTGAAAGCTTAACATACTTGCGCGCCATCGACTCCTGGTACAACAATTGGTTACTGCCGTCGAAGAACTGCACGACAGTGTTGCGGGAGTTCGGATCGGTGTGAACCTGCCAGTAACCTTTGTCGGATTCTACATACGACTGCCCGGCGGCGAGCTGCGCGGCAACGAGCTGTGCATTCGCGGACTTCTTGCCTGCTACCTGGGCGTTAGTCTGCGCGAAACTGGCCAGCCATAGGACGGGCGCCAGCAAAAGGGCAAAGTGGATTCTTTTCGTTTTCATGGCTATCAAGGGGTGGAATATTTTTTGAACAAAAACACAAAAAGTACTCAATGGGAAGAGCTTTCCCATTCCTTATATTGATGGCCATCAATTTGTTTCAAAGAGGATGTTTCAAATATGAAAGTTGCAGCGAATGGAAATTCTTTTCGAGATTGGGTAACAAAACAACCGGACGACCATGGTAACGATCACACAATTTGTCTATATCAAAGAAGGTAAGGAGGACATTTTCCAGCAATTCGAATCGCTGGTGCTGCCGCTAATACCGCAATATAACGGAAAACTGCTCCTGAGGCTGCGTACAAGCCCGGAGCAGTTGATAGAAGGCGAGCTGGAAGCGCCTTACGAAGTACATTTGGTGAGTTTCGAATCGGAGGCGGACCTGGCTGCCTATATGGGCGACCAGACCCGCGAACAATATCTCTACCTGAAAGAGGATTCGGTATTGAAAGTAATGACTGTCAAACAGCCGTAACGCACTCAGGGCGCAGGCGGAATGTACGATGGCACTGCATTGGAAACCGGTTTGATCGATTTCAGGTAAGCAAAAATGGCGCGCATATCACCATCGGCCATATTCACGTAGTTGAACCATGGCATAGGCGGCATGAGCGGGCGGCTGTTTTCCAGGCCCTTGAACTTTCCTTTGCGCATGGCGGTATTGAACTGCTCGAACGACCAGCTACCGATCCCGGTTTCGTCGGGCGTCAGGTTCGCTGCGAACGACATCCCCCATGGACCTGCGAAAGCGGTACTTTGTCCGTTGAACACCACCCATTCGCCGGTTTTGAGGATGCTTTTATCAAAAGTACCCAGCGGCTGGGCGCTATTGTGGCCCGACAAGAAGCGATCCATATCCGGTGCAGGCCCCTGCGCCGTCATTTTCTTGGGAGCATGGCAATCCGCGCACCCCATGATGGTAACGAGGTACTGTCCCCTTTTCACTACGTCGTCTTTTGAATCGGTAATGGTTGACTTCGACACCGTTTCCACAGGGGCGGGCATTACACCTTTGGGCGTTTCGGGCTTTTTCGTAAATGCACAAACGGACCATACAGCCGCCGAAGCAGCCAAATAAACAAGTTTCATGGTAAATAGATTTAAAGTTAAAAACTGGGATCAGGCGAACCGTACCTGCTTGTCGGGCAACCTGAAATACTGATATTGATCCTGAAATATATTGGTTGGCACTTCCTGGGTAAATTCTTTGAAATCACGGATAAAATGCGCCTGGTCGGAATAGCCGAATTTGTACGAAACTTCTGCCCAATTGGGCGTCGACGACATCCGGGAAAACGATTCATAAGCGCTCCTGAACCGGATAATACGCTGATACATCTTGGGCGTCGTACCGTAGTGGTCTTTAAAAATCCTCTCCAATTGACGTTTGCCAATGTACAAATTCTCACTCAGCGCGTCAATAGATAACCGGCCTTGCGTTTGACGGATCAGCCGCGTCGCTTGCGAGATATGGTGCTCTTTCGAACGGGTATTTTTCAAAAGCGCAGACAGGAACACCTCCGTAATGCGAACGACCTCCTCCATGTCCTGTACTCCATATACGTCATCCACGAGCCGGTTTATCTCGCTTCCGAAATAGCTTTCTACATCCGTAAACTGGTTAAAGAGCGGTGCGATCGGGATACGGAACAATTCCAGCGCGCTTTCGGGCCGCAACCGTATCCCGAATTTCCAGCATGACCCGACCGTTTTCCATTGAACGGCATCGCGGTACAACCCTACTAGAAACGCGGACGGCAACTTCTCCCATTGCCCGTCGAAAAGCGCATTGCATCGGTTATCATTCAGGTGAAGGATCAACTCCAGCGTACCGAACGGCATGCAGCGCTGCACCGGCGACTCGCGCTCGCCCACCGTTTCGAACCGGTGTAGCCAGTAGCATTCCACATAGGGCTGTAATTCGGCAGATGGTTTAAATTCCTGATAACCTGAACTCATCGTTTACGAAAAGGGCTTTTTTCTATTGACGCTACAAAACTAGGGCTATTCTGAAAGCCTGTATTGTAAAAAAGCGACATTTGAATGCGAATTACCTAAAAACCAATGCATTATTGGGTATTCGAGTTAGTAAGCGGCGTTAAAAACCGAGGAGTATTCCTAATTGCGGCATATTAAGGGGTCTCACAAGGAAAGTGTTAAAGAGATATAACAAATTGCTTAACGCTTAATGCCGTGTTTTCTATCAAGTCTGGCGACTACCTTATCAAAAGGCTTGACAGCGTCATTTTTTGTTGCTTCTATAAAAATCAGATCCAAAAGATGCTCAACAAATTCCGACTTTGAAGTTGCATCG